>JBOHQB010000289.1:0-21343 GCA_050731995.1 Candidatus Rokuibacteriota bacterium | reverse complement strand
CGGCCGCGCGTCTACTTCGAGGAGTGGATGGACCCGATGATCTCGGGCATTCGCTGGGTCTCGGAGCTGATCGAGATCGCCGGCGGCCGGGACGTCTTCGCCGAGCTGCGCGAGGAGGGGAGCGCGGCCCGTCGCGTCGTCACCTCCGAGCAGGTGCTCGCGCGTGACCCGCAGATTATGCTGGCCTCATGGTGTGGCAAGCCCGTCGACCGGGCCGCGATCCTGGCGCGTCCGGGGTGGGACCGGCTCAGCGCGGTGAAAGCCGATCAGATCCACGAGATTGCCGGCGAGGACGTGCTCGCGCCCGGGCCGTCGCTGATGGCGGGCCTGCGTCGAATCCACGAGATAATTCAGGCGTTTGTGAGCGCTTAGAAAAGCTTGGGGCGCGGGTGGCCCCGCGCTAGGATTGGTGCCCTCGTATGCTCCCTGAGAGATTCTTTTCCGACCGCTTCAACGTGACCCCGTCTCTCATGGAGCGCCTCCTCGGCGGCTCGCTCAGCGGGCGCGTGGACGATGCGGACATCTACCTCGAGTACCGTGTGAATGAAGAGCTGGTACTAGAGGAAAACGTTGTCAAAAAGGCGTCCCGCCATGTGAGCCAGGGCGCGGGCGTCCGTGCGCTCTCCGGCACCCGGACCGGATACGCCCACACGGACGACATCTCGATCCAGAACCTGGAGGAAGCGGCCCGTCAGGCGCGCGCGATCGCCGACCGGTCGGCGTCGGGCGGCACCCTCGCCGTGGCCGGGCGCGGCAAGCCCCACGACCTCTACGCGCTCGACGAGACTCCGCTCTCCGCGAGCCTCGAGCGCAAGCTGGATCTGCTCCGAAAGGTCGACGCCGCGACACGCGCCACCGACCCGCGCGTGACCCAGGTGATCGCGAGCCTCGCGAGCGAGGAGATCGTGACCCTCGTCGCGACCGCGTCGGGCTGGACGGTCGGCGACGTGCGCCCGCTCACGCGGCTCAACGTCACGGCGATCGCGGAGGAGGGCGACAAGCGCGAGATCGGCTCGTGGGGCGGCGGCGGGCGCGTCGCCTTCGACTGGTTCCTCGGCGAGGAGCGCTGGAAGCGCTACGCGGTGGAGGCCGCGCGCCAGGCGGCGCTCAAGCTCTCCGCCGTGGCCGCGCCCGCGGGCACGATGACCGTCGTGCTCGGCCCCGGCTGGCCCGGGATCCTCCTGCACGAGGCCGTCGGCCACGGGCTCGAGGGCGACTTCAATCGCAAGGGCGTCTCGGCGTTCGCCGGGCGCATGGGTCAGAAGGTCGCCTCGGAGCTCGTGACGGTCGTCGACGACGGCACGATGCCGAACCGCCGCGGCTCGCTCAACGTGGACGACGAGGGCACGCCCACCGGGCGCACCGTGCTGATCGAGAACGGCGTCCTCGTCGGCTACATGCAGGACCGTCTCAACGCCCGGCTCATGGGAATGACGGCGACGGGCAACGGCCGCCGCGAGTCCTACGCCTACCCACCGCTGCCGCGAATGACCAATACCTTCATGCTGGCAGGGCGCGACGACCCCCAGGACATCCTCCGCTCGGTGGACCGGGGCCTGTACGCGGTCTCGTTCGGCGGCGGCCAGGTGGACATCACCTCGGGCAAGTTCGTCTTCTCGGCGAGCGAGGCGTACCTGATCGAGGGGGGGCGCGTGACCGCGCCGGTGAAGGGCGCGACGCTGATCGGCAACGGGCCGGACGCGCTGACGCGCGTGAGCCGGGTCGGCCACGACCTGGCGCTCGACGAGGGCGTCGGCACGTGCGGCAAGGATGGCCAGTCGGTGCCCGTCGGCGTCGGGCTGCCGACGATTCGCGTCGATGCGATGACCGTGGGCGGCACGGCCGTATGAGCACCTCGGCGGACCTGCTCGCGTCGGTGCTGAAGACCGCGTCGGCGCGCGGCGCCACGGCTGCCGACGGCTTCCTCGTCGAGGAGCGCCAGTTCTCGGCGTCGGTGCGTCTCGGACAGGTGGACACCGTCACCCACTCGCGCGACCAGCGGCTCGCGCTGCGCGTGTTCGCGGGCAAGGCCTCGGCCGCCGCCTCGACCTCGGATCTCTCTCGCGAGTCCCTCGAGCGGCTCGTGGACGAGGCGACGGCGCTCGCCCGCGTCACGGCCGAGGATCCGCACGCCGGCCTGCCGGAGCCCGACGCGCTGATCCGCGCCGTGCCCGCGCTCGACCTCGAGGATCCGACGGGACACGAGCTGGCCCCCGAGGCGAAGATCGAGATCGCGCGGCGGGCGGAGGCGGCGGCGCTGGAGACCGATCCGCGCCTGACGAATTCCGAGGGCGCCGAGCACTGGGACCGGCAGGCGAGGTACGTGTACGCGACGTCGCACGGCTTCGCGCAGGGCTACGCGACCTCCGCGTTCGGCGTCTCGGTGGCGCCCGTGGCGACCGAGAACGGGGGAATGCAGCGCGACTACTGGTACACCACGGCGAGGCGCCGCGCGGCGCTGGAGTCGCCGGAGTCGGTGGGCCGGACGGCCGCGGCGCGCACGCTGCGACGCCTCGGCTCGCGCAAGGTGAAGACCGTGGAAGTGCCGGTGGTCTTCGACCCGGACACCGCCGCGAGCCTCATCCGCTCGATCGCGGGCGCCGCCAGCGGGCCGAGCCTCTACCGGCGCGCCTCGTTCCTGCTCGACCGCGTCGGCAGCAAGATCGCCGCCCCGTCGGTCACGATCGTGGACGACGGCCTGATCCCCGGCGCGCTCGGCTCGCGGCCCTTCGACGGCGAGGGGCTGCCGACGCGCCGCACGGTGCTCGTCGACGGGGGCGTGCTGCAGACGTACCTGCTCGACACGTACTGCGGCCGCAAGCTCGGCCTCCGCTCCACGCACCACGCGGCGCGCGACGGCAGCGGTGTCGGTGTCTCGACCACGAACCTCACGCTCCAGCCCGGCGCGGCCGATCCCAAGGACCTGATCGGTTCGGTCGGCTCGGGGCTCTACGTGACGGAGCTCATCGGGTTCGGCGTCAACGGTGTCACGGGCGATTATTCGCGCGGCGCGGCGGGCCTCTGGATCGAGAAAGGGGAGCTCGCGTACCCGGTCGAGGAGATCACCGTGGCCGGCAACCTCCTCGAGATGCTCCAGCGGGTCGAGGGTGTCGCCAACGACCTCATCCTGAGAGACCGCACGTCGGCGCCGACGCTCCTGATCGGCCGCATGGTGGTCGCGGGGAACTGAAGGCCATGCTCATCGACTCGCACTGCCACCTGCACGACGCGGCGTTCACGGACCTGCGCGACACGCTCCGGACGGCGCTCGCGCACGACGTCTACGGCGTGATCGGCGTCGGCTGCGACGCCGCGACGAACCTCCGGACGCTCGAGGCCGCCGCGGCGGCGCCCAAGGCGGTCTGGGCGTGTCTGGGCTTCCATCCGGACTGGACGCACCTGACCGACGCCGACCTTGACGCAGTCGAGGCGCAGATCGAGCAGCATCACCCGCGCATCGTCGCCGTCGGCGAGATCGGGCTGCCGTGGTACTCGCTCGAGGGCCGCTCCGACGCAGCGGAGCTGATGACGCGGGGCAGGCGGTGCCTCGACCGGCTGCTGGCGACGGCCGCGCGCCACGACCTCGCGGTGGCGCTCCACGCGCCGCACGGCGCCGCGGTCGGGGCGCTGGAGGCGCTCCGCCGCCACCGGATCGAGCGCGCCGTCTTCCACTGGCACAAGGCGCCGGCCGACGTCACGAAAGAGATCGTGGCGGCGGGCTACCTCGTGTCGGTGACGCCCGAGGTCGTGTACCGCGAGCGCGACCGGGAGCTGGTCGAGCAGGTGCCGCTCGAGTCGCTGCTCGTCGAGAGCGACGGCCCGTGGAAGTACGCGGGCGAGTTCGCCGCGCTGCCGTCGGGGCCGTGGCTGGCCGCCCGCGTCGCCGAGGAGGTCGCGAAGATCAAGCGAGTGCCGGTGGACGACGTGATGCACCGGCTGACCGAGAACGCCTGTCGTCTGTTCGAGCTCGTCTGGACCTGATCCCCGCGCTGTGAGCAATCCCGAGCGCTCGAGCGTCGCGGTCGCCGACGGGGCGCCCCACACGCTGGCCATGGCGCTGCATCTGCCCGACGGCGCCGGGCGCGTGCCCTGCGTGATCGCCTGCCACGGCCTCAACGCGTCGAAAGACAGCGACAAGTACCTGCTGCTCGGCGCCGAGATGCCGACCGCGGGACTCGCGCTCGCGCGCTTCGACTTCCGGGGCTGCGGCGAGTCCTCGGGGCGGGAGGCGGAGACGACGATCGCCACGCGGATCGAGGACGCGGAGGCGGTGTGGCGGCACCTGGCCGGCCATCCCCGGCTCGACGGCCGCTTCGCGCTGCTCGGCTCGAGCCTCGGCGGCTTCGTGGCGCTCTTCGTCGCCGCGCGGCGGCCGGGGACCGCCGTCGTCACCTGGAACGCGCCGGCGGGCCTGACCGAGCTCGCCAACGACGACCTCGACGAGGGCCGCGGGCTCGGCGTGCCGTTCGCCCTCGAGTACGCGACGGGCCGCTACGCGCTCGCGCCGCGCGGCGTACCGTGGCATCTCGTGATCCACGGGGACGCCGACGACGTCGTGCCGATCGACCACGGGGGCACGCTCCACGCGCAGGCCGCGCCGCCCTGCGACTTCGTGGTGATCGAGGGCGGCGACCACCGGCTCACCGATCCGGCGCACCGCGCGCGCGCGGTCGCGCTGAGCCGCGACTGGTTCCTCCGTCGACTCAAGGGAGAGACGCATGGCGAACCGTGACGCAATCAACCGCGGCCGTCTCGTGGACGAGTTCCTCGACCTCGTGCGCGTCTCGAGCCCGAGCAAGCGGGAGGGACAGATCGCCAAGCGGCTCAGGGGGATCCTCGAGGGGATGGGCGCCACGGTCGAGGTGGACGACGCCGGCGACAAGGTCGGCGGCGACGTCGGGAATATGTTAGCGAAGTTCCCCGGCACGGCGCCCGGCGTCGCGCCGTTTCTCTTGTGCGGGCACATGGACACGGTCGTGCCCTGCGAGCGCGTGACGCCGGTCGTCACCGGCGACGTCATCCGGACCGACGGCACGAGCGTGCTGGGCGGCGATGACAAGGCCGGCATCGTGGCGATCCTCGAGGCCGTGCGCGTGCTCCGGGAGACGCGGATCCCGCACGGGCCGATCGACGTCCTGCTGACGATCTGCGAGGAGCTGGGCCTCGTCGGCGCCAAGCACTTCGACGTCGGCCGCCTGCGCGCGCGCCGCGGGCTCGTGCTCGACTGCGACGGCGTCTGCGAGCTGATCACGCGCGCGCCGGCCGCGAACCGGATGCAGTTCACCGTGCACGGGCTCGAGGCCCACGCGGGGATCGCGCCGGAGCAGGGGCTCAGCGCGATCAAGGTCGCCGGGGAGGCGATCGCCGCGATGCGCCTGGGCCGGGTGGACGCCGAGACGACGGCGAACATCGGCCGGATCGAGGGCGGGCTCGCCGCCAACATCATCCCGAACCGCGTCCAGCTGCGCGCCGAGGCCCGGAGCCTGAGCGAGGCCGGGCTCGAGGCGCAAACGCGCCACATGGCGGAGTGCTTCGAGCGCGCGGCGGCACGCCACCGCGTCACCGTGGAGGGGCGGGAGCACGCGGCGCGCGTCGAGGCGCGGATCGACCGGGACTACGACGCGTTGAGCGTGGCGGACGCGGCGCCGATCGTCGGGCTCGTGGCCCGCGCCTCGGAGCGGCTGGGCGCGCCGTTCCGGACGCGCGCGACGGGTGGCGGCTCGGACGCCAACGTCTTCGCCGGCCGGGGCGTCGAGGTCGCGAACCTGGCCTGCGGGATGCGCGAGATCCACACCGTCCACGAGTGGGTGGACGTGAAGGACATGCTCGACACGGCGGCGCTGCTCGTCGAGACCGTGCGGCTGCACGCGGAGGAGGCGCGCTGATGGGGATCGTGCTCAAGGGCGGGCGGCTGATCGATCCGGCCGCGGGCATCGACGGCCCGGCGGACGTGCGCGTGCGCGACGGGCTCGTCGCGGCGGTCGGCGCGAACCTGGCGCCGGACGGCGACACGGTCGTGGACGTGAGCGGCCGGCTCGTGCTGCCGGGGCTGATCGACCTGCACGCACACTGCTTCATCGGCGGTGCGGACTTCGGCCCGCGGACCGACGACATCGCGCGCTCGACCGGTGTCACGACGTGGGTCGACGGCGGCTCGACCGGCGCCGGCACGTTCGAGGGCATGCGCGAGTGGGTGCTCTCGCGCTCGCGCGTGCGGATGTTCGCGTTTCTCAACATCTCGGCGATCGGCCTGATGTACCTGAAGATCGGCGAGCTGAACCACCTCGCCTACGCCGACGTGGACGCGGCCGTCGGCGCCGGGCGCGACCACGCCGACCTGATCGTCGGTATCAAGGTGCGGAACCAGCTCGAGGTGGTCGGGGACGCGGGCGTCGAGCCGCTCCGCCGCGCCGTGCGCGCCGCCGACGCAATCGGCGGGCGCGTCATGATCCACTGCACGAACCCGCCCGTGCCGATGGCTGAGCTGCTCGCGCTGCTGCGGCCCGGCGACATCGTCAGCCACTTCCTCCACGGCCGGGGGCACGGGGTCCTCGACGATCGGGGCCAGGTGCGGGAGGAGGTGCGCGCGGCGCGCGAGCGCGGCGTGATCTTCGACGTCGCCCACGGCCGGATGCACGTGAAGTTCCCCATCGCCCGGGCGGCCATCGCGCAGGGGTTCTATCCCGACACGATCTCCTCGGACCTCACGAGCGGCGGCGCGGCTGGCTGCGTGAAGGACCTTCCGACGACGATGGGCAAGTTCCTGAACCTCGGCATGCCTCTCGCGGAGGTCGTACGCGCCGTGACCGCGGCGCCGGCGAAGGCGATCGGGCGTGAGGGACGGCTCGGCACGCTCGCGCCGGGCGCGGTCGCCGACGTCGCCGTCCTCGGACTCGAGGACGGCCGGTTCGACTTCGAGGACGCCCACGGCGAGCACATGGCGGGGCCGCAGCGCTTCGTGCCGGCGCTCACGCTGCGCGCGGGCGAGATCTGGTGGCGACGGGCCTGACGCCGTATCGAATGTTGGGCATTGACATCCGGCCGGGCGGGACGAGAATCGGGTGAGGGTTCGCTGATGGATACGACGATCGAGCTCACGCGCCGACGGTTCACGGTGAAGGAGTACCACCGGATGATCGAGGTGGGGCTCCTCACCAAGCGCGATCGTGTCGAGCTGCTCGCCGGCGACATCGTCGAAATGGCTCCCATCGGAGACCCGCACGCCGGCACCGTCGATCGGATCACGCGTCTGTTCGTGCAGGCGCTGGGGAATCGCGTGATCGTCCGCGTCCAGGGTCCTGTTCTTTTGGCGGTGGTGGAATCCGAGCCTCAGCCGGACCTGGCGCTTCTCTCGCCGCAGGCGGATTTCTACACGTCGCGACGCCCGGAACCTGCCGACATCCTGCTCCTCGTCGAGGTGATGGATACCTCGGCGGCGAGGGACCGTCGGGTGAAGCTGCCGCTCTACGCGCGCGCCGGCATCGTCGAGACGTGGCTGGTGGACGTGAACACGAATCAGGTCGAGATCCACCGTCGACCCGGCTCCGGCGGCTATCAGGAGACGCGTATGCTCCAGCGCGGCGACCGGCTGGCGATCGAGGCGTTTCCCGACCTTCCGCTCAGCGTCGCCGATCTGCTGGGCTGAGCCGGCATCGGACGCCGGTCGGCGCTCGCGCCAGCCTACCTTTGGCGCCAGACGCGGTCGACCGCGAGGCGCCCGTCGCGCGCGTCGAGCTGAACGAAGAGGTTGCCACGCGTCGGGCAGCAGCTCGGATCGCCCTTCCGATAGACGGGGCGCTCCAGCAGCAGCCGGCCGTCCAGGAGGAGCACGTTCCAGCCCTTGCAGCAGAAGTCCTCGTCGGCGGCGAGCAGACGGCCGGCCGGCGTGTCCACGTCGTCGACCTGACGGCAGCGAAGCGCGCCGCGGTCCCAGCCGAGGAGGCACCACTCGATGAACCCGCCCGTGCCGTAGAGACGCCAGATGACGAGCAGCTCGGGACGGCCGCCGCCGTCCGGGAAGAGGAGCGCCTCCGCGGCCTCGAGAAATTTCGCGTCCGGGTCGTCGAAGTTGTCGAAGCGCAGCACGGTCACGCCGACGGGCATCTCGCGCACGAGCATGGCCTCGGAGCGGGCGTTGTCGCCCGTGCAGCGCCGCAGCTCGACGATGTGTCGACGACCGTCACCGCGAAAGTCCATGTCGAGCGTCCGCTGGATCGGGCAGTCGAGCGCATCCGGCGGCTGCCGCGCGGCAGGCGGATGCTGCGCGTGGGCCGCCGGCGGCGCGAGCGCCACGATCGCGAGCATGAGCGCCAGGCGATAGACGACGAAGAGCGTGAGCGAGCGCCGCTTGAGATAGCCGACGAGGAACCACACCGCGAACCAGCCGCTCGCGAACGACGCGAGCAGGGCCACCGCCACGGGGCCGGTGTCGCCCGGCGGCAGGTCGCCGCGCGCCAGGTGCAGCGCCTTCCACAGCCCCGCCGCCGCGGTGATCGGAATGCCCAGCATAAACGACAGGCGCGCCGCCGTCGCCCGATCGAGCCCGCCGAAAAGCCCCGCGGTGATCGTGATGCCCGAGCGCGATGTGCCCGGGATCAGCGCGAGCGCCTGCGCGACGCCGACCGAGACCGCCTGTCCCCACGTCACGCGCTCGAGGGGCTCGCCGGACGGGACGGCGCGGCCGCGCGCGCGACGGTCGGCGAGCCACATGACGAGCGCCCAGACGCCGGTGGAGGCGGCGATGAGGAGCGGCACGCGCAGGCGCGCCTCGACGAGCTTGCCGAGGAGCAGCCCCGCGCCGCCGCCCGGAATCGTCGCGACGAGGACGAGCAGGGCCACGCGGCGCGCGATCGCGCCGGTGACGAGCGCGACGAGCTCGCGGCGGAAGTACGCGAGGAGGGCGGCGAGCGTGCCGAGATGCAGGGCCGCGTCCACCGCGAGCCCTTGGTCGGGCCAACCGAACACGTGCGGGACAAGGATCAGATGGCCGGACGAGGAGACGGGAAGGAACTCGGTGATGCCCTGGACGAGGCCGAGGGTCAGCCCCTGGGCGTAGGTCACCCGACGATTTCTTCGCCGCCGTCCACGCCGATCACGTTGCCGGTGATCCAGTACGTGTCGGGGTGCGCGAGCACGACGATCGCGCGGGCGACGTCCTCGGTCGTCGTCAGGCGGCCGCCGGGGTTGCGGCGGTGCGCCGCCCGCTTGATGTCGTCGTGGCCGGGGATCTTCTGCAGCGCGGGCGTGTCGGTGACGCCCGCTCGGATCGCGTTGGCGGTGATGCCGCGGGCCATGAGCTCGCTCGCAAGCTGGCGGATGTGCGACTCGAGGGCCGCCTTGGCCGCGGACACCGGGCCGTAGTGCGGCAGCACGCGCGCGCCCCCGGACGAGGTCATCGCGAAAATCCGGCCGCCCTCGCCCATGAGGCCGCGCCCGACGACCTCCTGCGACCAGTAGACGAGCGAGTGCGCCATCACGTCGAGCGTCATGTCCATCTGCGCCGGCGTCACGGCCTCCTTCATCGGATCGGCGACGTAGAGCTTCAGCGAGCCGAACGCGAGGGAGTGGAGGAGGACGCGGAGTGATCCGGCCTCGCCGCGCGCCGCGAGGACCTCGGCCATCTCGGCGGCGATCTCGGCCCGCCGCTCGTGGTCGGCCGCGTTGGCATTCCAGAAGCGGGCCTCGCGCCCGGCCGCGCGGATGTCGGCCGCCACGCGCTCGGCGTTCGGCAGTGTCGCCTTGCGGTCCAGGTGAACGCCGAACACGTTGAGGCCGGCGCGCGCTAGCGCGACGCTCGTCGCCGCGCCGAAGCCCGACGAGGCGCCGAGCACGAGCGCCCAGCCGTCGAGCCGGATCGGGGACGTGCCGCCCACGTCCCGATTCTAGCATCCGGGGTGGTAGAATCCGGGCGCCATGCCGAAGACGGCCGGCATCCTGCTCGTCGGCAACGAGATTCTCTCGGGCAAGATTCAGGACGCGAACGCGGCATACCTCTGCCGCGAGCTGCGCGCGCTCGGCGTCGACGTGCGACGGATCGCCGTGATCCCGGACGAGGTCGGCCTGATCGCCGACGAGGTCACCGCCTTCAGCCGCGACTTCGACGTAGTCTTCACCTCGGGCGGCGTCGGCCCGACGCACGACGACGTGACGATCGAGGGCGTCGCCCGCGCGATGGGCGTGCCGGTCGTGCGCCACCCGGCGCTGGTCGAGCTGCTCCAGCGGCACTTCCAGGGGCGCGCGACCGAAGCGCACCTCAAGATGGCCGAGGTCCCGGAGGGCGCCGAGCTCGTCACCGGTGACTCGCTCCGCTTCCCGACGCTCCTCATGCGGAACGTCTGGATCCTGCCGGGTGTGCCCGAGGTGTTTCGGCAGAAGTTCGAGGCGATCCGCGAGCGGTTTCGCGACCAGCCGATCCACCTCTGCAACGTGTTCGTGCGGATGAGCGAGGCGATGCTCGCCGACTACCTGAACCGGCTGCTCGCGGACTTCCCGCACCTGCTGCTGGGCTCGTATCCGGAGTTCTCGAACCCAGAGTACCAGGTGAAGGTGACGCTGGAATCGCGTGACCGCGACTATCTGGACCGCGCGCGCGACGATTTCCTAGGGCGGCTACCGGCCGACATCGTCGTCCGGGTCACCTGAGAGGAAACGCCCATGGCCACGACCGCATCGTTCGGCGAGGAGCTCATGCACGAGGTGCGCGAGGGGCGCAGCTTCGGCGGACACCCGCTCTGGCTCAAGATCGCCGAGGGGCGCCTGCCGCGCGCCGCGCTGGGCCGGTTCGCCGAGCAATTTTTCCTCCAGGTCGTCGAATTCCCTCGGGCCGTCTCCGCGCTCCACTCGCGCTGCCCCGATCTCGGCGAGCGCCTGAAGCTCGCCGAGTCCCTCTACGAAGAGGAGACGGGGAGGCTGTCGGGCTCGAAGGCGCACCCGGAGCTCTTCCTCGACTTCGCGGTCGGGGTAGGGGTCCCGCGGGCGCAGATGCTGGCGGCCGAGCCCCTGCCGTCGACGGCCGCGCTGATCCACTGGTTCGAGTACTCGACCAAGATCCTGTCCTTCCACGAGGGCGTCGCCGCGATCAATCTCGCCGCGGAAGGGCAGGTGGTCGGCGCCTTCGGGCCGTTCGCCCGCGCGCTCCAGAAGCACTACGCGCTCGACGCGACCGCCGTCGCCTTCTGGGACGTCCACGAGCAGGCGGACGCCGAGCACTCGGACGTCGGCGACCACATCGTGCTCCGCTGGGCCACGACGGAGGAGCGCCGGGCGATGGTCCGGACCGCCGTGCGGACGTCGCTGGGGATGTGGCGGCAGTTCTTCGACGGGATGGACCGGCGCTTCGGATAGGGCGCGCGGTGCGCGCCGTCCCGTTCGTCATCGCCCTCGTCGTGGTGGGCGTCATCTATTTCGCGGGGCTGGGCCGGGCCCCGTTCTTCGACCCCTCGGAGGGGTTCCACGCGCAGATCGCGCGCACGATGGCCGAGGGCGGCGACTGGGTCACGCCGCACGTCAACGGCGTGCGTTACTTCGACAAGCCGCCGCTCCTCTACTGGCTCATGGCCGCGACTTTCCGGATCGTCCCGCCCGTCGAGGCGGCCGCGCGCTTCTGGCCGGCCGTGGCCGCGCTCGGCGTTGTCGGCGTCACGATGCGGCTCGGGACCGTGCTCGCGAGCCCGCGCGTCGGGCTCCTCGCCGGGCTCTTCACCGCCGCTAACCTGGGCGTCTTCCTCTACGCGCGGATCGTAAAGACCGACCTCCTCTTCATCCTGTGCATCATGCTCGCGTGGCTGGGGTTCGCGCGCGCGTATCTCGGCGGCGGACGCGCGGCGCTGGCGCTCTTCTGGACCGGGCTCGGGCTCGCGGCGCTCAGCAAGGACGTGCTCGGCGCGGTCGGTCCGCTGGTCGCGGTCGCGCTCTTCCTCTGGCTGGTCGGCGAGCGGAACCCGCGCCGGTGGGCGCCATGGTGGGGTCTCGCGCTTCTGCTCCTGGTCACCGTGCCGTGGTACGCCGCCGTCGAGTGGCAGAACCCCGGCTTCCTGTGGTACACGCTGATCGACAACCACGTCCTGAATTTCGCGCGCCGCCGCGTCTTCCCCGACGAGGACGTGCCGCTCTCCGCGCTGGTCTTCGGCGTCGTCACACTCGCGGCGTTCCTGCCGTGGACGCTGGCGCTGCCGCCGGCGCTGGCGCGCGCCGTCCTCGGGCCGCGCCGCGACGCGCGTGAGCGCCTCTGGCTGCTCGTCGCGATCTGGCCGATCCTCCTCATCGGCTTCTTCACGCTCTCCCCCTTCAAGCTGCCGCACTATGGATTGCCCGCGTTTCCCGCGCTGGCCCTGCTGGTCGCGCGCGCGTGGGACGCGACGCTCGACGGCGCCCCGGAGGCGCCGCGCCCGCTGACGCTGATGCTGCCGCTGCTCGTCTTCTTCGTCGCGCTGGCGGGCGCCTTTGCTCTCACGGCCGCGGGCCGGCTCCCGGTGCCGTTGGGGGCGCTGACGAGCGTGGACGTGGCGACGCGCAACCTGGCGGCGCACGGAGGCGCTGCCGCCCAGGCGCCGCTCGAGGCGTACGTCCCGATCGTTGCGTGGTGCGCCGTCGTCTTCGGTCTGGCGGCGCTCGCGCTGACGATCGCCGCGTGGCGGCGCCGGCCCGCCGTCGGCGTCGGCGCCGCGGTTGCGGCGATGCTCGCGTTCCTGCCGATCGCGGGCGCGGGGATGGCGGAGTTCGGCCGTGCCCGCGCGGCCGGCCCGGTGGCCAAGGCGCTCGTGCGGGAGGCCCAGGCCGGCGACACGGTCGTCTTCGAGGGGCCGCTCGAGAACAACGGCTCCGTGCTCCTGGCGCTCGGGCGGCGGGTCAGTGTCGTCGACGGGCTGCAATCCAATCTCGCATTCGGCGCCACCTTCCCGGAGGCGCGCGACGTCTTCTGGGACGGTGCCCGGCTCCGCGCGGAATGGATGCGGCCGGGGCGCCGATTCCTCGTGTCGGCCCTCGAGCCCGACCGCAGCGTGGTCGGCACACTGCCGCCGGGCACCGTCCGGCTCGTCGCACGGGGCGGTGGGCGATATCTGTACGGAAGCGTCCCCGCGCGATAATGGCCTCGAAAGGACAACCGTCATGACCGCCATCCGGTCCGTGCTGGTGGTGGGCGGCAGTGGGCAGGTCGGCGGAGCATTCCTCGCGGAAGCGTCGCGCAGGGGAATCGCCGCCACCGGCACGTTCCACTCCCACGCGCGCCCGGGACTCGTGCCCTGGGACGGCACGCTCGAGGCGTTCGATGCGCTCGTGGCGCGGGTGCAGCCCGGGCTCGTCGTCTACGCCGCGGGCGTCGCCCACGTCGACCGCTGCGAGACGGAGAGCGCCGAGTGCGAGCGCTGGAACGCCCAGGTGCCGGGCGCGCTCGCGCGCCGGTGCGCGGGCGCGCCGGGCTTCGTCTATTTCTCGACGGACTACGTCTTCGACGGCGCCGGGGGACCGTACGGCGAGGAGGAACCCGTCGGACCGATCTCCGCCTACGCGCGGAGCAAGCTGGCCGGGGAACGCGCCGTCCTCGACGCCGACCCGACGACCCTCGTGATCCGCACGACCGTCGTCTACGGACCCGAGCCGCAGGGCAAGAACTTCGTCGCGCAGCTCCGCGCCCGCCTGGGCCGCGGCGAGCGGATGCGCGTGCCCCAGGACCAGGTCTCGACGCCGACGTACAACGTCGACCTCGCGGCGCGGACGCTCCAGCTGGCGCTCGGCGGCGCGTCCGGCGTCTGGCACGTCGCCGGCCCCGATCTGCTCGACCGTTACGCGTTCGCGCGTCTGGCGGTCGCGGCGTTCGGCCTCGACGCGTCGCTGCTCGACCCGGTGCCGACGGCGTCCCTCGGCCAGGCCGCACCGCGCCCGCTCAAGGGCGGACTCCGGACGGGGAAGCTCGCCGCCGCGCTCGGCGCGGACCTCATGCGCGGCGTCCAGGGGGGGCTCGCCGCCTACGCGCTGGTGGAGCGGGGGATCCCGTGGTGACGGCGCCGTACACGCTCAAGCTCGATCGCTACAGCAGCCACTCGGTGATCGTGGCGTGGCTCGGGGACGGAAACGGGCGGCGGCTGCTCGACGTCGGCGCGGCCGGCGGCCTCCTGAGCCGGCCGCTCTCCGCGCGCGGCTGGCGCGTGACCGCGGTCGAGCGCAACGCGGCGGCCGCGCGCGAGCTCGACGGCGCCTGCGAGCGCGTGATCGTCGCCGACGCCGAGGCCCTGCCCCCGCTCGGCGGCCCCTTTCACGCGATCCTGTACGGCGACGTCCTCGAGCACCTGCGCGATCCCGCGCGCGTCGTGCGCAACGTTGGCCGCGACCTCGCGCCCGACGGCCGGGTGATCGTCTCGGTTCCGAACGTCGCCCACCTCTGGATCCGGCTCTCGCTCCTCGCCGGGCGCTTCGAGTACGCCGACCGTGGGATCCTGGACCGCACCCACCTGCGTTTCTTCACGAAGCGGACGCTGTGGGAGCTGCTGCGCGCGGGCGGGCTCCGCGTGCGTCGCTGGACCGCGACGCCCGTACCCCTCTACCAGGTCGTGCCCGAGCGTTTCCACGGCGCGCCGCTCGCCGCCGTCCACGCGCTGAGCGCGGCCGTGTCGCGCGCCGTCCCCCGGCTCCTCGCCTACCAGTTCGTCGTTGAAGCCGAGGAGGCCGAGGCCGGATGACGACCGCGCCGAAGGTCGTCGTCGTGATGCCGGCCTACAACGCCGGCCGGACGCTGCGCCTGACGTACGAGCAGCTGCCGAAGGACACGGTGAGCCTCGTGATCCTCGTGGACGACGGGTCCACGGACCAGACGCTCCAGGTGGCGCGCGAGCTCGGGCTCGAGATCTTCGTCCACAACCGCAACTACGGCTACGGCGCCAACCAGAAGACGTGCTACACGGAGGCGCTGCGCGCGGGAGCGGACATCGTGGTCATGGTCCACCCCGACTACCAGTACGACCCGCGCCTCGTGCCCCAGATCGTCGAGCCGATCGTGCAGGGCCGGGCCGACGTCGTGCTGGGCTCCCGGCTGAAAGACGGTGCGGCGCTGGCGGGCGGGATGCCGTGGTGGAAGTACCTCGCGAACCGGTTTCTCACTGGCCTTGAGAACCGCGCCTTCGGGCTCCGGCTGTCGGAGTTCCACACCGGTTACCGCGCCTTCCGGCGCGAGGTGCTGGAGACCGTCAACTTTGCCGCGAACTCCGACGGCTTCGTCTTCGACCAGGAGATCATCGCGCAGGCGGTCGCCGCGCGCTTCCGGTTCGCCGAGATCCCGGTGCCCACTCGGTACTTCCCGGAGGCGTCGTCGGCGAGCTTCGGCGCCTCGGTGGTCTACGGGCTGCGCATCCTCGGCGTGCTCTTCTGGTTCCTTCTGAACAAGTGGGGGCTCCGCCGCTCGCGGCGCTTCGACAGCCTCCGCGCCCGGTACACCAGGCTACCCTGATGGCGCCGGGGGTCCGCCCGGGGGCATTTGGTGGGGCGGGCTCCGGAATGGCATGATGGCGCCAATGGTAGTGCGAGCCGAGGCGGTGCCCCCGACGAGGCGAGCCCTTCGATGGTCGTGCGAGCCGAGGCGGTGCCCCCGACGAGGCAAGCCCTTCGACGTGAGCCGCAAGCCCGAGATCGGCACCTACCAGCGTCTGACCGACCGCATTGACTGAGGCGCGCGAGGCCGCGGCGCCCGGCCGGCGGCTCCGGGCGGCGCGTCTTCTCGACGGCCTCGTGGTTGCGTTGCTGGTCGTCACGCTCGCGTGGATCGTCACCGGCGGCGTGACGCTCGCGCTCGGCGGCCGGCACGTCACGCTCGGCCGCGCCGAGGAGCCCCTGGCCGCCGCCGCCGTCGTCGCGCTGGCCCGCCATCTGATCCTCGGCTACGCGCCCCGACTCGCCCGTCCGCGCCGGGCTGTCTGCTGGGCCGCCGCGGCCTACGCGGTCCTCATGGGCTTCATCGTGCTGGCCCGCCACCGCGCGATCCAGACCCACGCGCTCGACCTCGGCTACTACGTGCAGCTCGTCTGGAACATCGGCCACGGCAACGGCGCGCGGGTCACGCTCCCGCCGGTGCACGCTTGGGCCGACCACCTCTCGCCGGTGTTCTACCTGGCGGCGCCCCTGGCGTGGGTGCTGCCGATCGCCGAGACGCTGCTCCTGGCGCAGACGCTCGTCTACGCCGCCGGCGCGCTCGCGGTCTGGGCGTACGCCCGGCGGAGGCTCGACGACGAGAGGCTCGCGGCGGCCGCGGCCTTCGTCTATCTCGTCAACCCCTCACTCCACGGGATGAACGTGCGCGACGTGCATCCGACGACGTTGGCGGTCCCGCTCGTCATCGCCGCCGCGCTGGCCTTCGACGCCGGGCGGCCGGCGTGGTGCGCGGCGGCGCTCGTCGTGGCGCTCGCCGGGCGTGAGGACGCCGCCGTCGCCGGGGTGGGCTTCGGGATCTGGCTCGCGACGACGCGGGGACGGTGGCGTCTGGGCGGCGGCGTCGCCGCGGCGTGCGTCCTGCTGCTCTTCGTCGACGTGACCCTCGTGATGCCCCATTTTCGCGGCGCCCCGTATCCGCATCTGGCGCGCTGGCCGCAGCTCGGGCACTCGCTGCCCGAGATCCTCGTGTCGCTGGCGCTGCCGTGGAAGTGGCTTCCCGTCGTCCTCACGGGGCCGAAGCTCGTCTATCTGCTCGCGATGCTGGCACCGCTCGCGTTCCTGCCGCTCCTGGCGCCGCGCGCCCTGGCGGCGGCCGTGCCCGGGCTCGCCATGAATCTCCTCAACACCGATCCCGTCCTGTTCGGCTACCGGACGCCGTACCAGGCCTTTGTGCTGCCGTTCCTGATCCTCGCCGCCGTCGACGGCGCGGCGCTCCTCCGCCGGCGCGGACTGCGTCCCGAGCGCGCGCTGAGTGTCGCGCTCTTCGTCGGCGTGCTGCTGACGTCGCGGACGGCCAACGAGCTGATGGTGACCCGGTGGCGTCTCGGGCCGGACCAGCGTGCGGCGTACGCGCTCATGGCGCGGATTCCCGCGCGCGCGCCGGTCAGCGTGAACGAGCGGCTCGTCCCGCACCTCGGCGCGCGGCCCGAGGTGTACGTGTTCCCGACGTACGTGGAGCGCGCGGAGTACGTGCTCGATCTCGCCGAGAGCGTCGCGCGGGCGCGACCGCCGGGCTTCGAGCCGGTCGCGCGCGAGGGGATCTGGGCGCTGCTTCGGCGGACCGGTTGACGCCGGTCAGGCGGGCTCGGCCTGGTCCGACCCCGCCTCGGCCAGCACGTGCGAGGCATGGTGGTGGATCATGCGCCAGCCGTCGGGCCCCCGCTCGAAGAGGTTCGTCGCGAGGATCGAGGTCACGGACAGGCGACCGCCGACGGACGAGAGGATGTTCTCGGTGCAGGTGACCCAGCCGAGCGCGCCCGACGCCGCGGCGCGCACGTCCGAGACGGTAAAGTTCATCTCGACGGTGCCGGCGAAGATCGCCCGCCACGACTCCCGGACCGCCTCCCAGCTGGTGAGGAGCGGCCAGCCGGGGTGCACGCACGCGACGTGCTCGTCGTGGGCCCACACGCGGTCCATCTGCGCCAGGTCGAGCGTCTCGAACGCACGGTAGAAGCGCGTGTTGGCCTCGATGAGGTCGGCGTCGGTCACTGAAGGGCTCGCCTCGTCGGAGGCACCGCCTCGGCTCGCAAGGCTTCGGTCACTGAAGGGCTCGCCTCGTCGGAGGCACCGCCTCGGCTCGCAAGGCCACACTCACGCGGGACAGCCGACGACGAGCGTGTCGCCGTCGCGCCGGATCGGCAGCGGCGTGAGCCGGTCGCCGGCGCACGGGCCCGCGGTGCAGAAGCCCGTCGCCGGCTCGTACAGCGCGCCGTGGGTCGAGCAGATCAGCGCGCTGCCGTCCTCGGTGAAAAACTCGTTGGGCCACGTGTCGAGCGGCGTGCCCGTGTGGGGGCACCGGTTGACGTAGGCGCGGTAGTCGCCGCCGTGGTTCACGATGAAGCCCGAGACGGCTCGGGCGCCGCAGCTCAGGCGGAACGTCAGCGTGCGTCCCGGCGCGAGCGCCGACGCCGCGCAGCGCCACTCGCCGGAGTCCGTCATGGGCCGCATGGTACCATCGGTGAGTGCCTGCGCTCGCTCCGTCCGCCGCTCTCGCCATCGACGCGCGCGACGTCACCAAGACGTTTCGCTCCGGCTGGCTCCGCCCGCGGCTGACGCAGGCGCTCCGCGGCGTCTCGCTCGCCGTGCCGCGCGGTGCGATCTTCGGTCTCCTCGGACCCAACGGCGCGGGCAAGACGACCCTGCTCTCGATCCTCGCGACGCTGCTGGTCCCGGACGGCGGCACGGTCACCGTGTTGGGCCACGACGCGGCGCGCGACCCGGGACCGCTCCGCCGCCGGCTCAACATGGCGAGCGGCCGGCCGTCGTTCCTCTGGAGCCTGCGCGTCCACGAGATCGTGGCGCTCTACGGGCGATTCTACGGGCTGTCGGGGCGTGCGCTGCGGCAGCGCGTGGACGAGCTGCTCGTGCTCTGCGAGCTGGCGGAGCACCGGCGCGTGCTCTACAACGAGCTCTCCACCGGTCTCAAGCAGCGCGTGGCGCTCGCCAAGTCGCTCGTCAACGAGCCCGAGCTGCTGTTCCTCGACGAGCCGACGCTGGGACTCGATCCCGACGTGTCGATCCGGATGCGGCGGCACATCGCCGAGCTCAGGCGCGACCGGGGCATCACCATCCTCCTGACCACGCACTACATGCGCGAGGCCGAGGAGCTGTGCGACGAGATCGCGTTCATCAAGGACGGGCGGATCCTGGCGCGCGGCACGCCGGACGCGCTCAAGCGCCAGATCCGCGCGGGCGACGTCATCGCGCTCAAGCTGGATCCCGCACACGTGCCGTGGCTGGCAGACGCGCCGGGCGTTCTGCGCCACGCGGAGCGCGACGGCTGGGTCGAGTGCACGGTGGACGACGCCGAGAAGCGGCTCTCCGAAATCTTGAGGAAGCTCCACGAGGAGGGCGTTGTGGTCAAGAACGCCCAGGTGCGGGAGACCGACCTGGAGGAGGTCTTCGTTGAGCTGGCGCGCTGAGACGCTCGCCGTGTGGGCCGTCGCGCAGCGCAACGCGCTCATGGGCATGCGCAATATCTTCTTTTTCTTCGAGCTGCTGTTCTGGCCGATCGTCGGGGTGCTCTCGGTCGGGCTCATGGCGCGGTTCCTGGCGCTGACCGAGGCGCAGGCGGCCTTCGTCCTCATCGGCACGATCGCGCTGAGCGTGATGCAGGTGAGCCAGCTCGAGGTCGCCTACGCGGTGCTGCTCGACGTGTGGTCGAAGTCGCTCAAGCATCAGTTCCTGGCGCCGATCGCCGTCCGGCACCTGACCATCGGCTCGTGGCTCGTCGGCATCGCGCGCGGGCTCGTCGTCTTCATCTTGCTGGCCGCGCTCGGCTGGTGGGCGTTCGGCTTCCGGGTGCTGTCGCCCGGCCCAGGGCCGGTGGCGCTGTTCCTGCTCGGCTGCTTTCTCACGGCGTGGATCGTGGGGGTCGGCGTGTGCGCGATGATCATCCTCTTCGGCCACCGCGCCGAGGCATTCGCCTGGGCGAGCGTGAACCTCGTCCTTGTGCTGGCCGGCATCTACTATCCGGTGTCCGTCCTCCCCGGGCCCGTCGCGGTGCTCGCGTACGCGGTTCCGCTCACGTATTTCCTCGACGCCTACCGTGGGCACTTCGGGTTCGCGCACGAGTTCGCGGCCCCCGCGCTGACCGGGCTCGCGCTCTCGGCGCTCTACGTCGTCCTCACGCACTGGGCCTTCGGCGCGGCCGTCGAGCGCGCGCGCCGCACCGGCCTGCTCCTCAAGATGTCGGAGTGAGCCTGGATCCGGTCCTCTCCGCGGTCCTGCTGGGTTTTCTCCTCGGGCTGCAGCACGCGACCGATGCCGACCACCTCGTGGCGGTCGCGACGATCGTCAGCCGCGAGCGGCGCTTCCGGGACGGCGCGGTCGTCGGGGCCCTGTGGGGCGCGGGGCACATGACCACGCTGGCGATCGTCGGCGGCGTGATCATCGTCTTCGATCTGACCGTGGCGCCCGCGGTCGGCACGGGGCTCGAGCTCGCCGTCGCCGCCCTGCTGATCGTGCTCGGTGTGCTCCGGCTGCGCGACGCGCTCCGGGGCTGGGACGCGACCGCGCCGGGCGACCTGGTCGCCGACCACGAGCACAACGGCCCTCCGGTGCTCCACCGCCATCCGCGCGTGCACGTGCATCCGTCGCGACGGCTCGTGGCGGCGCTGACCGGCGACCGGCAGCATCTACGCGCGGTGGCCGTCGGCATGATGCACGGGCTGGCGGGCAGCGCGGCCGCCGCGCTTGTCGTACTGGCCACGATCCGGACGTCGGCGGGCGCCGTCGCCTACCTGCTCGTCTTCGGCCTCGGCACGATCGCGGGGATGACGGTGCTGACCGCGGCGATGGCCTATCCCCTCGCCAGCGCGCTGCGGTTCCGGCGGGTGCACCGCTGGCTCGCGGCGGGCACGGGCGCCTGCGCGATAGCGTTCGGCGTCTTCTACGCCGCCCACGCTTTCTGAGCTAGGGCCAGACCTGCGCGTAGGCGAGGCGCGCGCGCTCGCTCATCGGGAAGTGGGCGTCGTACTCGGCCCGGAGCGTCTTCATGTGGTCGGAGGCGATGAAGGCCCGGTACGTCGCCTCGTCCTGCAGCTCGTACACCGCCATGTACCGGAACCGGTCGTCGCCATCGATGAGCTTGTAGCGGTGCGCGCTGACGAGCCCGGGGTACTGGAGCACCTGCGGCACATGCTCCTCGTTGTACCAGCGGTTGAACGCGGCTTCCTTGTCGGGCGGGATGCTCGCCTTCACGATGAACAGGATCGTCGCCATTGTCTGGCTCCCCGCGCTGCGCGCGCGGCCTAGAGTGGGTTGACGAGGCCGATCTTCACGCGGCGGTTGTGGCGGCCCTTGTTGTCGATCTTGAGAAAGCGGATGGGGCGCGAGCGGCCCGTGGATGCTAGGTGCGTCCCGCCGCACGCCTGCCGGTCCAGCCCGACGATCTCGACGACGCGCACGGTGCCGTCGGACGCAGGCGGCGGCGCCACCGACCGGCAGCGGATGAGCCCCGGCTCGCTCGCGAGCGCGTCCGCCGTGACGTAGGCGAAGCGCAGCGGCAGATCCTGGCGGATCACGTCGTTGACCTCGGCTTCCAGAGCCCGGAGGCGGTCGTTGTCCACGTCGCGCAGATCGAAGTCCATGCGCGCGGTCGCGTCGTCGCCCATCTGCGCGCCCGTGACGAGCGCGCCCCGAAAGCGCTGGAAGACGAGCGCGTTGAGCACGTGCGTGCCGGTGTGCAGCTCCGTCTGGAGCGCCC
>JBOHQB010000288.1:0-2954 GCA_050731995.1 Candidatus Rokuibacteriota bacterium | reverse complement strand
ACCACCATCAGCCGGAGGACATCGTCAGGCTCGGCATCACGCAGGTCATGGAGGGCCGCCGCATGTTCGAGGACCTGACCACGGAAGAGAACCTCGTGGCCGGGGCCCACACGCGTCGCGTGAGCGGCGCCGAGATCCGGCGGGACCTCGAGTCGGTGTACGAGTACTTCCCCCGACTGGCCCAGCGCAAGACGCTGAAGGCCGGCTATCTGTCCGGGGGCGAGCAGCAGATGGTGGCCATCGGCCGGGCCCTCATGGCCCGGCCGAAGGTCGTCCTCCTCGACGAGCCGTCGCTGGGACTGGCGCCGCTGCTCGTCGAGGAGATCTTCGAGATCATCCAGCGCCTGAACCGCGAGGAGAAGCTCACGGTGCTGCTCGTGGAGCAGAACGCGGCCATGGCGCTCACCATCGCCGAGCACGGCTACGTCATGGAGAACGGCCGCATCGTGCTCGACGGGCCGGCGGCCTCGCTCCGCGAGAACGCGGACGTGAAGGAGTTCTATCTCGGGCTCACCGAGGTGGGCGCCCGCAAGTCGTACCGGGACGTGAAGCACTACAAGCGGCGGAAACGGTGGCTCAGCTAGCGGGCGACGGCCCGCGCGACGGAGGACGGCAACAATGTGGCCCACTCGTCTGATCGTGAGAGTCGTGGTGATGGCCGGGGCCCTACTGGCGCTCGGCGGTCTGGACACGCCCGCGCTGGCCCAGTGCGCGGGTCAGTACGATCCGCAGATCGGAACGAACTTCGCGCCGTGCCCGCCCCTCTCGCTCTACCAGCGGCTCGAAGTGAAGGACGGCACAGGGACACTGCGCGGGGGTCGCGACGCGCTCGCGCTGATCGTCGACGACTTCGTCGCGAACCTGGTCGCCGACGGTCGCACCAAGGCGCGCTTCGGCGCGCTGAAACCCCCGGAGGTGGCGAAGCTCAAGTCGCTCCTCGCCGACCAGCTCTGCGAGGTCTCGGGCGGCCCGTGCGCCTACTACGGGCGCGACATGAAGGCGACGCACGCCGGCATGAAGATCACCGAGGCGGAGTGGACCGCGACGGTGGAGGCGCTCGGCAAGGCGCTCGACAAGTACAAGATCCGCGCCAAGGAAAAGGAGGATCTGTTAGCGGCGCTCGGGCCGATGAAGAAGGACATCGTCGGGCAGTAGCTCCGCGATGTCCGCGCACGCGTTCACCGTCTACGACATGATCGCGAACGGCGCGCTCGCCCACGGCGGCGCGCCGGCGATCATTCACGGCGAACGCGTGGTGTCGTTCCGGGAGTTCCGCCGGCGGGTGGACGCGCTGGCGGCGGGGCTCCAGGCCCTCGGTCTTGCCAAGGGCGACCGCGTGTGCGTCCTCGCCCAGAACGACATCGCCTACCTGGATCTCTACGGCGCCTGCGCGCGCCAGGGTGTCATCGCCTATCCGATCAACTGGCGGCTCACCGCCGAGGAAGTCGAGCGCGTGCTGGAGCGCGCCGCGCCGAAGATGATGGTCGGTGACGACTCCACGCTGTCCGTGATCGCCGGCTGGCCCGAGAAGAAGAAGTCGGTCGCCCACTGGTATCAGTTCGGCGAGAACGGCGGGGCGGGCTTCAAGCCCTTCGCCTCCCTGTATCGTGACGGCGAGGTACCGCCCGCCGTCGAGGTGGCGCCCGACGATCCGTTCGCCGTGATCTCCACCGCGGCGGTGGACGTCATTCCGCGCGGCGCCGTGCTCACCCACGCGAACGTGATCACCGCCAATCTGACGGTCATGGCCTGCCTCGGGTACACGGCTGAGGATTGTTATCTCCTGGCGCTGCCGCTCTTCCACATCACGGCGCTGGGCAACGCGCTGGCCCACATGCACGCCGGCGGCGCCAGCATCCTCGTGTCGCGCTTCGATCCCGAGGAGGCCGTGCGGCTGATCGACCGCCACCGCGTCACCCACGTCTCCGACTTTCCGCCCGTGCTCTCGAGCCTGCTGGACGCAGCCGAGAAGCTCGGTAGCCGGCTGCCGAGCCTCACCCGCGTCTCCGGTCTCGACGCGCCGCCGACGATCCAAAGGCTGCACGAAAAGACGCAAGCGAAGTTCTGGACCGGCTTCGGCCAGTCCGAGACGAGCGGCTTCGTCACGATCCAGCGCGTGCTCGACAAGCCCGGCGCCGCCGGCAAGCCCGTGCCGGTTGCCCAGGTGCGGCTCGTGGACGACTACGACCGCGAGGTCCCTGTCGGCACGCCGGGGGAGATCGTCGTGCGCGGGCCCCTGGTCTTCGGGGGCTACTACGGCCAGCCCGACGTGACGGCGTACACGTTCCGCAACGGCTGGCACCACACCGGCGACGTCGGCCGCTTCGACGGAGACGGCTACCTCTACTACGTCAAGCGCAAGCCGGAGAAGGAGCTGATCAAGCCCGGCGGCGAGAACGTCTACCCGGCAGAAGTCGAGACCGTCATCATGCAGATGGACGGGGTCACCGGCGTCTGCGTCTACGGGATCCCGGACACCAAGTGGGGCGAGGCGATCAAGGCGGTCGTGGAGGTGAGGGCCGCCGGTCGGTTGACGGCGCAGCAGGTGACCGACTTCGTCGGCTCGAAGATCGCCCGCTTCAAGCGACCCCACGTCGTCGCCTTCACCGATGCGCTGCCGCGCACCGGGGAAGGCGTCGTGGACCGCGACGCCGTCAAGGCCGCGTGGGGCGAGACCCCATGAAGATCACGAGGAGGATGCGCCGATGGTGAGAGCACGCCGAATACTTGCGGTTGGTGTTCTCCTTGCCGTCACGCTCCCTCAGCGCAACGTGAGATTCTCCCTCGCGAAGGAGAGGTAGGCCGGGTCCGTGAGGCTCTTCGATCTCTTGACGTAATACCTTTCGCTCTTTACGATCGCGGTATGAAAAGCATCGTGTCCCCTAAGGGGTAAGGGGCAGATCACCCTGCCGGCCGAGGTCCGCGAGCGGCTCGGGCTGGCGCCCGGAACGGCC
>JBOHQB010000287.1:0-2629 GCA_050731995.1 Candidatus Rokuibacteriota bacterium | reverse complement strand
ACGACGGTGAAGAACGCGGCCCGGCGCGTCTGGCCCTTCTGCTTGTCGAGCACGCCCGGCGGCAGTGCCGGGAAGGTGTGGAAGTGGAGCGGCAGGTTGACCTCGTGGATGGCCTTCCAGAGCGGCTCCCACACCGGATGCCACATCGGCTCCATGTCCCAGGAGCACGAAAGCTCCATGCCGCGCAGACCGAGCTTCGCGACGCGGTGGATCTCCGCGACGGCGGCGGGAATGTCGCCGTAGGGCAGGCACGCGAGGCCGATGAAGCGGCCGGGATCGCGGCGGCAGAACGCGACGAGCCAGTCGTTGTAGATCCTGAACATCTCGTTCGCCGCCCCGGGATCGTTGAGTCGGGTGGCCGCGCCGAGGATGCCGAAGATCACCTCGGCCTGGACGCCGTCGCGATCCATGTCCTTGGCGCGCAGCACCGGGTCGGTGGGACGGCGGATGCCCTTCTGGCCGTCCTCGTAGAGACCCGTCGCCGCCATGACGTCCACGCGGTAGTTCTGGCCCGGCACGAGCTTCTGGCCGGCGGGGCCCACGCCGCTCAGCAGCCCGAACGATCCGCCGTTCTTGCAAGTCCAGAACGGGCCGTCGGGACCGTCGGTGACGTAGGGCATTCGGTCTCTCAGCGCCGACGAGGCGTTGGCGGTGAACAGATCCGGCGACAGCATGGGCAGATCGATGTGGGAGTCGGCCGAGATTCTCGTATAGCGCATGGGTATCCTCCGACGAGCCCACACACTAGCACGGGGGCGCGGCTTCCATTAGTCTGTTGCGCGTGAGAATCCTGCTCGGGCTCGTGGCCCTCCTGATCGTGCCCCTGATCACCCCGGGCCTCGCGGCGGGCGAGCTGCAGCTGCCGCCGGGCTTCACCGCGCACGTCTATGTCAGCGGCGAGGCGTACCCGAACGTCGCGGGCGGGGGGTTGCCGCCCATCTCCACGCTCGGCGTGGACGAGGCCGGCTACCTCTATATGGCGCGACCGGGGCGTCGGTACCTCGGCGGTGAGATCGACGACCTCTGGCCGATCTATCGCGTCCCGCCGGGCGGCGCGCGACTGTCGCCGCGCACGGAGGGGGCGTTCTTCTTCGGTCCGCCGCTGCCGAGCGCCCAGATCGCGGTCGTGCGCGGGGGCCGTGAGCTCTACATCACCACCTACGACCGCGACCGGAAGATCGGCGTGCTCTATCGGCTGCGCGACGGGCGCGCCGAGCTCGTCGCCGGCGGCACCCCCGAGCCGGGTCGCACGCCGGTTCTCGTCCAGCCGGAAGGCGCGGACGTGGATGACGCGGGCAACATCTACGTCGCCGATCGCGCCCGGGATGTCGTGGTGAAGCTCGACGCCGCGGGTCGCGTCCTCGATCCGCGCTTCCTCGATCTCACGCGACCACGCCTCGTGGCGGGCGGTGCCGGCGCGGTGTGGGCCGTGAGCGACGGGACGGCGGAGGCGCCGTGGCAGCGCGGGTCGGGGGACTTCGTCAGAATCGGTGCCGACGGCACGCCTCGCGTCGTGCTGCGCGGTCAGGTGCCCGCGGCGATCGCCGTGGGCCCGACCGGCCACCTCTTCGTTGCCGACCGCCACGCGGCCAAGCTGCTGGCGCTCGACGCTGAAGGGCGCGCGGTCGAGTTCGCGAACTTCACCGACTCCGACGCGCCGCGCGGGCTCGCGTGGGCACCCGTCACGGCGGAGACGAGCCGGGCCGGTATCGCCGGAGATCTCTTCGTCTCCCTCATCCGGCGCGGCGCGTTCCAGTCCAACGTGGTGATCAGGATCACCGGCCCCTTCGAGGCCTGGCTCCGGGAGCGCTACTCCACGGCCAGCCGGTAGCCGACGCCGGGCTCGGTCGCCGCCGCGCGGAGATTTCCGGACGCAGAAAAAATGTACCGGAATCGCGGGCTTGGGGCTATGGTATCTATCTCATGGGTAAGCGTGCCCTGGGTGTCGCCGCGCTGCTCGTGCTGGTCTCGAGCCCGTCGGCGTGGGCCGGCGCTCCGACCGAGCGGCTGCGCACGTTCTTCGATGAGGCCAACCGCGTCCTGACCGCGCCGGAGACCCAGACCGATCCGCTCGAGGCCCTCGCCCGCGTGAAGCGCCTCGTCAACGACGTCTTCGACTTCCGCGGCGCCGCCGAGCAGGCGCTTGGCCCCGCCTGGCAGGCGCGCAGCCGCGCCGAGCGCGACGAGTTCACCGCGCTCTTCGCCGATCTCCTGCAGAAGAACTTCGTCGGACGCGTGGCGACGAAGGCGCGGATGGACGGCGGGCTGAGCGTCCGCTATCTCGACGAGCAAATCCAGGACGACACGGCGACCGTGCGCACGTCCGTGGAGGCGCGCGACGGCCACGAGCTGCGGCTCGAGTACCGGATGGTTAGGCGCTGGCCGCGGGGCTGGAAGGTCAGGGACGTCGCCATGGACGGCGTCGGTTTACTCGCCAACTACCAGGCGCAGTTCGCGCGCGTGCTGCACTCGGGCTCGTATCAGGAGCTCGTCGCGCAGATGCGCGCCAAGGCGCAACCCTCGCCGGAGCTCCTCGCGCTGCTCGCGGAGTCCGAGGAGCTTCCGCCGAGCGCGGCGCCCGCCGCGGTCGTCGCCGCCGCTCCCGCGCCGCCGCCGGTCGCCCCCGCGC
>JBOHQB010000286.1:0-4697 GCA_050731995.1 Candidatus Rokuibacteriota bacterium | reverse complement strand
GTGCGCGTCCCACTGCTCGCGTCGTGCGCCGCCGCCGCCGCGCTGGCGCCGGCCGCCGCGTGGTGGGCGCACGACCTCGCGGCGCTCGTCGCCGTCGTCGCCGGGGCCCTCGTGCTCTACGTCGCGGTCGCGTGGGTCTGGGGCGGGGCGGCCTGGCGCGATGAGTGCGTCACGGACCTGAAGACGGCATGGCACCGGTGACGGGGTGTGATCCGTTCGACGCGATGGTCGCGACGGCGCGCCGGAGGGAGGAGGACTAGGATGGCCGGCGAGCCGCGCGCGTCCGCGATCGTGGTCGCGCGCGACGAGGAGGCGTTCATCCGCCCGTGCCTCGAGCATCTCCAGTGGTGCGACGACGAGCGGATCCTCGTGGACATGCAGAGCGCGGACCGGCCGCGCTTGCGCCCGGCGGATCTCGTCACGGCGATCCTCGACCAGCCGCTGATCCCGCACATGGAGTTCGCGCGCAACCACGGCATCGACGCGGCGACCGGCGACTGGATCCTGATCGTCGACGCGAACGAGCTCGTGCCACCGCGCCTGGCCGAGCTGCTGCGCGCGCAGATCGCCTCGGACCCCGCCGCCGCGGGCATCTGGCTGCCGAGAATGAACCACTGTTTCGGCAGGCCGCTGCCGCACATCGGCGACTTTCCCGATTACCAGCTGCGCTGCTTCCGGCGCGGCGCGGGCCGCTACCCCGACCGGCTCCACAGCGCGCCCGCCATCGACGGGCGCACGGTGTTCCTGCCGATTCAGGAGGGCGCGTGGCTCGTGCACGGCCGTGCCGGGCTGACGATCGGTGACCTCGTGCGCATGTGGAACGTGTACGCTGAGAAGAGGCGCGCGCTCACGTGCGCGCCGGGGGACGGTTCGGCGGGCCGGCGGCGATGCTCTGGGCGGCGCTCTCGACGTTCCGCTTCCGGTTCTTCACGATGAAGGGCTACCGCGACGGTATGCCCGGCCTCATGCTGAGCGTCTTCTTCGCCTTCTACCGTCTCGAGGTCGAGGCCAAGGCGTGGGAGGAGGAGGGCTACGGCTGCGGGCGCGACGCCGAAATCGCACGGTGGCGCTCGACGCCGTGGCTCGCGTGGGCGCTCGCGCGCCACGCGGCGGGGCGTCTGTGGCGCCGTGCGCGCGCCCCGGGGCAGGACGAGCCGCGATGAGGCTCAAGGAAGCCTGGCGACGATTCTCGCGGGCGCAGGTGGATGACTTCCTCCGCACGGGCCACGAGGGACGGGACCACCCCTCGCGCCACGCGGCGCTGGCGCTGCTCGAAGGGATGGGCTCGGTGCTCGACGTCGGCTGCGGCACGGGTGTCATGTACGAGCTCGTGCGTGAGCGGCGACCCGACCTCGACTACCTCGGCCTGGACGTGACGCCCCAGTTCGTGCGCGCCGCGCGCGAGCGGTTCCCGGACGCCGCGGAGCGATTCCAGGAGGGCTCGCTCTACACGCTCGATCGGCTCGGCCGGACGTTCGACGCCGTGCTGGCCCGTCACGTGCTCGAGCATCTCCCGGACTACGTGCCGGCCGTGCAGCACCTCTGGGGCCGGACGCGGAAGAAGCTCATCATCGTCTTCTATCTGCCCCCGCGCCCGCTCCGCTTCCGACGGAGGCGGGACGAGAAGCTCGAGAGGGGCTTCTACACGCACACGTATGACCTCGGCCGCTTCGTCGACCACGTGCTCGAGGGTCTCGAGCCGCGCTCCGCGGAGCTCCGCGTCCACCCGCGGCAGGGGACGAGCGACCCGCGCTTCGCGTGGGGCGGGCGGCCGAACGTCGTTTACGAGGTCCTCCGCGCCGCCCCATGAGCGCCGTCACACTCGTGATCGCGACGTACAACCACGCCCGGTTCCTCCCTGAGGCGCTGGCGAGCGCGCTCGCGCAGACGCTGCCGCCCGAGATCGTCGTCGTGGACGACGGGTCGACCGACGACACGCCCGCGGTGCTCGCGCGCTATGCGGACCGTGTGCGCGTGCTGCGCGTCGATCACGGGGGGCTCGCCGTCGCGCGCAACGCCGGGCTCGCCGCCGCGCGCGGGCGCTTCGTCGCGTTCCTCGACGCCGACGACCTCCTCGATCCCGCCAAGCTCGAGACGCAGGCGGCAATCTTGGAATCCGAGCCCGAGCTCGGGTGGACGTTCTGCGACGTGCGCATCGAGGACGTGGAGACTGGGGACGCGACGACGGCGTCGGTGCGGTTCGACTACGCGCATCATCGGCTCGACGGCTGGATCTTCCCCGCGCTCGTCGGCGGCAACTTCATCCCGGCGATGGCGCCGCTCGTGCGCCGCTCGCTGCTCGAGCGCGCCGGGGGGTTCGACCCGAGCCTGACCTCGCTCGAGGACTGGGACCTCTGGCTCCGGCTCGCGCTCGAGGCGCCGGCGCGCTACAGCCCCGACGTGCTGGCGACCTACCGCGTACAGTCGGGCGGGATGAGCCGGAACCGGGCCCGGATGGACGACCAGCGCTTTCGCGCGCTCGACAAGCTCGGCCGCACGCGCCCCGACGCGATCGCCGCGCTCGGCGTCGCGGGCCGGCGGCTCATGGCCGACGTGCACAACTGGTTCGGCTACCGCGCGTACGCCGAGGCCGACTGGCACGAAGCGCGGCGTCGGCTCGCCGCGTCGCTGCGTCTGTTCCCGCTGCAGCGCCGCGCGCCGCTCATGCTGGGCCTCGCGTGGCTCCGCGGATGGGCACGGTGAGCCGCGTGAGCGCGGCGGTCGTGAGCCTCAACACGCGCGAGCTCACCCTGCGCTGCCTCGCGGCGACCGAGCGCGCGGCCGCGGGCCTCGGTATGGGCCTCAGCACGGTCCTCACCCTCGTCGACAACGGATCGAGCGACGGCACTGTCGAGGCGGCGCTTCGCGCGCACCCGGGGTGGCGCGTGCTGGTCCTCGCCGACAATCCCGGCTACGGGGCCGCACTCAACCGCGCCTTCGCCTCGGCGCCGGCCGACTTCTATCTGGCGCTCAACGCCGACGTCCTCCTCGAGCCGGACGCCCTGGCGCGGCTGCTGACCCTGCTCGAGCGCGAGCCGCGCTGCGGGCTGGCGGGCCCGACGCTCACCTATCCCGACGGCGCCACCCAGCCCTCGGCCAAGCGGCTGCCCGACCTCGGCTGGGCACTCGGGGAGGCGCTGTGGCTCTATCGGCTCCGTCCGTCGAGCGCGCGCGCGCGCCACTTCTACTACGCCGACGCGCCCGAGGTGCCCGACGTGGTCGACGCGGTGTCGGGGGCGGCGATGCTGATCCGCGGCGCGGCGTTCACCCGCGTCGGCGGCTTCGACGAAGGGTTCCGCATGTATTTCGAGGAGACGGACCTCTGCCGGCGCCTCGCCGCCGCGGCCTTCACGGTGCGGCTCGACCGCGGCGCGCGCGCCGTGCACTGGCACGCCGCGAGCACCCGGCAGACGACCGTGCGCGAGGTCGAGTACTGGCTCTCCTACGTCCGCTTCTTCGCCAAGCACGAGGGCGCCGGTGCCGCGCGGACCCTCTCCGCCGTCGTGGCCTTCGCGACGGTCGTGCGCATGGCGGCGCTGGTGGCGAAGTACCCGCCGGTCGGCCGCGCGCGCGCCGCGATGCTCGGCGTCAAGCTCGACGCCTGCCGCCGGCTTCTCGGCGGGCTGCGCCGGCTTCCCGATGCGGGCCAGGTCGCCGGAGCTCCGTCGTGAGGGTCGCCATGGTCGAGACCGGCGGCTGGGGCGGCATCGGGCACTACGCCTGGAACCTGGCCGCGGCGCTGGCGCGCGCGGGCGCCGACGTCACGCTCCTCACCAACACGCGCTACGAGCTCGAGGCGCTGCCGCGGGCCTTCCGCGTCGAGAAATGTTTCGACGGCCGACACGGCTGGCTCAGGAGCGCCCGCCGCCTGCTCGGCCGGCTGCGGGCCCTCGGCCCCGACGTCGTCCACGTCCAGAGCGTGCTCTCCACGCGCCTCGACGGGCTCCTCTGGCCGTGGGTCTGCCGCCGCCACGCGCTCGTCGTGACCGCCCACGACGTGCGCAGCCACGAGAACACGCCGTGGGAGGGCTGGACGGTGTGGCGGACCCTCGCGGCCGCCGACGCGGTGATCGTCCACACGCGGGAGAGCGCCGACGTCGTGACGCGACGCCTCGGCGCGGGCCGCGTCGTCGGGGTGATCCATCACGGCGACTACGCGTTCTTCGAGGGCGGCACCCCCGGGCGCGCGAACGCGCGCGCGACGCTGGACCTTCCCCGGGCCGCAAAGCTCGTGCTCACCTTCGGCGCGATCCGGCCCTACAAGGGGATCGGCGAGCTGATCGCGGCGCTGCCCGAGATCCGCCGTCGCGAGCCCGAGGCGCACCTCGTCGTCGCGGGGCCCCTGCTCGTCGGGACGGAGGCGGAGTACCGCGCGGCGATCGAGCGCGCGGCGGTCGGCCCGCACGTCACGTTCCGCCCCGCCTACGTGCCGCACGCGCAGGTCGGCGCCTACTTCCGCGCCGCGGACGTGGCCGTGTTCAACTATCGCGACGTGACCGACAGCGGCGCGCTCCGGATCGCGGCGAGCCTCGGCACACCGATCGTCGCGACGGCGGTGGGCGGATTCGGCGAGTTCCTCACCGACGGCGTGTCGGGCCGGCTCGTGCCGCCGGGCGACCGCGGCGCGCTCGTGGCGGCCGTCGTCGCGACGCTCGCGGATCCGGGCGGCGCGGCGAAGCGCGCGGACGCGGCGCGGC
>JBOHQB010000285.1:0-8710 GCA_050731995.1 Candidatus Rokuibacteriota bacterium | reverse complement strand
GCCGCCCAGACGGCGAGCAGGAAGGCGACGACGGCCAGCGTCGGCAGGTGGAGCCGGGCGGCCCAGTCGCGCCCGCTCAAGCGCGGAGGAAGAACTCCTTCCTGATCCGGTCCGGGTTGTCCCAGAGATCGGACTTCAGGAAGCCGAACTCCTTGTTGATCTTGAGCTGCGCGATGAGCGTGTCGACCTGCTCGTCGAGCAGCCCCGAGAGCATGCGCACGGTCTCCTTGTAGGCGACCTGGATGACGTCCTTCGGGAGCTTCGTGACCTCGCCGACGATCTCCATCGCGCGCTCGGGCTTGCCGTACCAGATCTCCACCGCGTCCTTCTGCGCGTCGTTGAGGTCCTTCGCGAAGCCCGGATTCTTGGCGGTGAAGTCGTTGTGGACGAGGTAGCAGACGTGGACGGGGAAGCCCGTCGCCCGCCCGGTCGCCTTGCGCCAAAGGTCGATCTGCTTGGCGAGGTACACGCCCTCGCCGCGGAAGACGACCGCGTCGCTGATCGGCTGCCAGGCGATGATCGCGTCGACGTCGCCCTTGGACAGGAGCGTCACCATGTCCGGCGGTGCCGTGGCGGTGACGATCTGGGTCTCCTTCTGGAGATCGAAGCCGTAGCCCTTCAGCGTCAGCGCGCGGATGTCGAAGAACGTCGAGGTGCCGACGATCGCCGCGACCTTGCGTCCCTTGAGGTCCTCCACCTTCGCGAGCCCCGCGCCCTTGCGCGCCACGATCGCGCCCAGCACCGCCGTGGCGACGCCCGTCACCTTGAACTGGGCGCCGTCCTCGAAGGATTTCGCCGCGAGCGCGAACGACATGTCGATCGCGTCCACGTTCTTGCTGTTGAGCTGTGCCAGCAGCGGCCCGGGCGCGCCGGGGACAATCGAGTAGTCGGCGTGCCAGCCGCGCTTGCCGAGGAGGTCCTCCTTGTGGATGATCTCGGTCCCCGCCCAGCCGAGCTGGAGGTACGCGAGGCGCACGTGACCCTTCTTCTGCGCGCGCAGGGCCGCTGGCGTCGCGGCCACCGTTGCCGCCGCGGCGGCGCCTCCGAGAAACGCGCGACGTCCGATCCGCATCACCGACCTCCTCAGATCTGGGGAATCTGCCGCATTGCCTCCTCGACCTTTTCCGCCGGGTACTCGTAGTCCTGAAGCTTGCCGGAGAGGAACGCCTCGTAGGCGGAGAGGTCCAGGAAGCCGTGGCCACAGAGGTTGAAGACGATCGTCTTGCGCCGGCCTTCCTTCTTGGCCAGGAGCGCCTCGTCGATCACGCCGCGCACGGCGTGCGCCGCCTCGGGCGCGGGCAGGATGCCCTCGGCCTTCGCGAACGCCATCGCCGCCTGGAACGTCGCGACCTGGGGCACCGCGACCGCCTCGATCATTTTCTCGTCGTAGAGCTTGCAGATGAGCGGCGCCATGCCGTGGTAGCGCAGGCCGCCCGCGTGGAGGGAGGGCGGGATGAACGTGTGGCCGAGCGTGTGCATCTTCACCAGCGGCGTCATGCCGACCGTGTCACCGAAGTCGTAGACGTACTTGCCCTTGGTGAGCGACGGGCACGCGGACGGCTCGACGGCGACGACGCGCAGCTTCTTGCGCTTGCCGGTGAGCTTGTCGCCGACGAAGGGGAAGGCGAAGCCGGCGAAGTTCGAGCCGCCGCCGATGCAGCCGACGAGCACGTCGGGCTCGGCGTCGGCCTTCTCGAGCTGCTTCTTCGTCTCGAGCCCGATGATGGTCTGGTGCATCAGCACGTGGTTCAGCACGCTGCCGAGCGAGTACTTGGTGTCGTCGCGCGTCGCGGCGTCCTCGACCGCCTCGCTGATCGCGATGCCGAGCGAGCCCGGCGAGTTCGGGTCCTGTTCCAGGATCTTCTTGCCCGCCTGCGTATCCGTGCTCGGGCTCGCGACGACCTGCGCGCCCCACGACTCCATCATCACGCGGCGATACGGCTTCTGCTGGTAGGACACCTTCACCATGTAGACCTTGCATTGCAGGCCGAACATCTGGCTGGCGAAGGCGAGGGCCGACCCCCACTGGCCGGCGCCCGTCTCGGTCGCGAGCCGCGCGACGCCTTCCTTCTTGTTGTAGTACGCCTGGGCAACCGCGGTGTTGGGCTTGTGGCTGCCGGCCGGGCTGACGCCCTCGTATTTATAGTAGATGTGCGCGGGCGTGCCGAGCGCCTTCTCGAGCCGGTGCGCGCGATAGAGGGGCGTCGGCCGCCACAGGCGATACACGTCCCGGATCGGGTCCGGGATCTCGATCCAGCGCTGCTGGCTGACCTCCTGCTTGATCAGCTCCATCGGGAAGAGCGGCGCCAGGTCCTGGGGCCCGATCGGCTGCTTCGTCCCCGGGTGGAGCGGGGGCGGCAGCGGCGTCTTGAGGTCGGCCTGGATGTTGTACCACTTCGACGGAATGTCCTTCTCGTCGAGGAGGAACTTCGTGCGGTTCTTGTCGGACGCCTTGCTCGCCATGGCGGGCCTCCTTCAGATCTCGCTGCGGCGGGACCCGGTGAAAAAGCGCGGTAACCATACGGCCGCGCGTGGGGCCTGTCAACGGCCTGGGGGTAGGAGGGAGGCAGGGAGGCTGTCCTCCACGGCGCCGGCGTGCGATGATAGGGTGTCGTACACAAGTGTACTACATATGGCACAGGAGGGTCGGATGCCACTCACCGTTCGTCTCGACGTGCGCACCGAGGGGCTCGTCAACCGGCTTGCCCGGCGGACCGGCCGCACGAAGTCCGCGATCGTTCGCGACGCGATCAGACGGCTGGCCCGCGCCGAAGACGGGAGCCCCGCATCGCTGCACGACGCCATGCGGCACCTGGTCGGTGCCGCGCCCCCCGGCCCGGCGGATCTCTCCCGGCGCACCGGCGACAGGTTCCGCGCGCTGCTGGCCGAACGGCGGGGGCGATGACGATGCTCGTCGACGCCGGCCCACTGGTCGCCCTGATCAACCCGGCGGACCGTGGGCACGCCCGATGCGCAGCGTCCCTGAAGACCCTCCACGGTCCGCTCGTCACCGGGTGGCCCGTGATCACCGAGGCGATGTACCTGCTCGGCTACGCCTGGCAGGCGCAGGAGCGTCTGTGGGACATGCTGACGGAGGGCCATGTCGCGATTCTGCCGTTGGACGATGGCGACTTCCCGCGGATGAGATCGCTGATGTCCCGATACCGTGATCTCCCGATGGACCTGGCCGACGCGGCGCTGGTCCGGCTCGCCGAGCGCGAGCGGATCCGGCGCGTGTTCACGCTCGACCGTCGCGACTTCACGCTCTACCGTCCAGAGGGAATCGGGCGTTTCGAAGTGGTCCCCTGATCGTCATGCGGCCGAGGTGAGCGGCTGCGCGGCGTCGAGTCGACGCGCGCCGAAGTTGGCCGGCTGCGCTAGAATGCCGTCATGACGCCGCTCCGGCTACCCCGCGGTGATGGAACGCTGTCGACCTACACGCTCTCCGGAGCGGTCCCGGTCGTCGCCCCGGGTGGTCCGATCAAGAGCCGCGTCGGAATGGCCGCGGTGCACGTCGTCGCCGATCCGCTGGCGCCGATCAATCCGACGCTGGATGTCGCGCTCGACTGGGAGGCGACGCTCGCCTACCGGCGCTACGTGTGGTCGCTCGGGCTCGCCGTCGCCGAGGCGATGGACACCTCCCAGCGCGGGATGGGCTTCGACTGGAAGACGGCGAAGGAGCTGATCCGGCGCACCGTCGCGGAGGCGAAGGCGACGCCGGGCGCGGTCGTGTTCTCCGGCGCGGGCACCGACGATCTCCAGCCGGGTCCGGGCGTGAGCGTCGCGGACGTCGAAGACGCGTACGAGGATTCGTGCGCCTACATCGAGAGCGTCAACGGCCGCATCATCCTCATGGCGTCGCGCGCGCTGGCGGCGTGCGCGAAGGGGCCCGATGACTACGCGAGGGTCTACGGCAAAATCCTCGCGCAGGTCCGCGAGCCCGTGATCATCCACTGGCTCGGCGACATGTTCGATCCGGCGCTCGCCGGGTACTGGGGCTCGCCCGACCTCGCCCATGCGACCGAGACGCTACTGGAGATCGTCCGCGAGCATGCGCTGGTGATCGACGGCGTGAAGATCTCGCTGCTCGACCAGAAGCGCGAGATCGCGATGCGTGCCCGGTTCCCGAAGGGCGTCCGGATGTACACCGGCGACGACTTCGACTACCCGACGACGATCGGCGGTGACGGCGAGCGCCACTCGGACGCGCTCCTCGGGATCTTCGACGTCGTCGCGCCCGCCGCCTCGGCCGCGCTCCACGCGCTCGACCGGGGCAACCGCGCCGCGTTCGACCGGATCCTGGCGCGGACGCTGCCGCTGTCGCGCCATGTCTTCGGCGCGCCCACGCGTTTCTACAAGACCGGGGTCGTCTTCGCCGCCTGGCTCAACGGCCACCAGTCGCACTTCCGCATGGTCGGGGGTCTCGAGAGCGCGCGCTCGGTCGTCCACCTCGCCGACCAGTTCGTGCTGATGGACCGGGCGGGCCTGCTGCGCGACCCGGAGCAGGCGGCGGCGCGCATGCGCCGCCTGCTCGGCGTCGCGGGCATCGAGTAACGGCGCCGGCGTGCAGGCCGACTTCTCCTTCGTCCACTTCACCGACACCCACATCATGGCCGGCGGCACATGGCGCGGGCTGGACACCGCCGCCTCGCTCCGGCGCGTGCTGGACGTGATCGTGACACTCGAGCCCGCGCCCGCCTTCGCCGTCGTGGGCGGCGACCTCGCGAGTCCCGACCTGATCGACCGCGCGCGCGTCCTCACCTCCGACGAGTACGTCCCGTCCTACCGGCTGCTCCGCGAGATCGTCGGCGTGCTGCCGTTCCCCGTCCACTTCATCCTCGGCAACCACGACGACCGGACGGCGTTTCATCGCGTGATGGAGACGGGCGCGGCGTCGCCGGACGCCCGCCACCACTGGGCGTTCGACCACGAGGGCTACCACTTCGTCGGACTGGACTCGCACGTGCCCGGCAACCCCTGGGGCGAGGTGGACGTGGCGCAGCTCGCCTGGCTCGACGCCGACCTCGGCGCGCACGCTGACCAGCCGGCGATCGTCTTCGTGCACCACCATCCGTGGCCGCTCGGGCTCGCGTGGATGGACTCGATGCCGCTGCGCAACGGCGAGGCCCTCGTCGGGGTCCTCGAGCGGCACCCGGCCGCGCGCTGGATCGTCTGCGGCCACGTCCACCTGGACCAGCACATCCAGCGCGACGGCCTCACGATGCTCACGACGCCGTCCACGTGCTTCCAGGTCTCGAAGCTCTCCCAGACGCGCAAGGCCATGCCGGGGCCGCCGGGGTTCCGCCTCGTCCACGTGAGCGGCCGGACGCTCTCGACGCGCGTCCTGCACCTGCACGGCGAGGCCGGCGTCGCCGATCTGTGATACGGTCTGGGCGGCGCGGCAGGCCGCGCCTCACCACCGTTCCAACGGGCGGGAGGAGTCGCCATGAAGCGAGCGAGCTGGCTGGTCGTGTCCCTGGTCTCCGTCGCCGTCATCCTTCTCGCGGGCCTCCTGGCTGCGGGACCCGCGCAGGCCCAGGCCAAGACGGAGCTGACGATCGCGCTGTCGAGCTTCTCCGCCGAGACGCTCGACCCGGCGCTCCAGGGTCACAACGTCAAGTACTACCTGTCCCTCATGTTCGACTACCTCGTGGGCGTGACGCCGGATGGCCAGCCGGCGCAGGGCGGCGGGCTGGCCGCGCGCTGGGAGAACTCGGCCGACCACAAGCGCTGGACGTTCCACCTCCGCAAGGGCGTGAAGTTCCACGACGGCAGTGACATGACGTCCGAAGACGTGAAGTTCAGCCTGCAGCGCGCGATGGGCAAGCGCTCGACGACCGGATACGCCGGACCGCTGCGCACGCTCATCGCCGACATCGAGACGCCGGCGCCGGATCGCGTGGTCATCGTCCTCAAGGAATCGACGCTGATCATCCCCACGTACCTCTCGCGCTCGCTCTCAACCGAGGGCATGGTCTTGCCGAAGAAGTACATCGAGGCGAACGGCGACGACGCGTTCGCCCGCAAGCCGGTCGGCACCGGCCCCTACAAGTTCGTCGAGCAGATGGTCGGCTCGCACATCAAGCTGACCGCGGTGGACAACCACTGGCGCATCGGCGTGCCGAAGTACAAGAACGTGACGTTCAAGCTCGTGCCCGAGGAGACGACTCGCATCGCCCTGCTCCGTCGCGGCGAGGTCGACGTGGCCGACGTGAGCCGCGAGCGCGTGAAGGAGCTCGAGAAGGAAGGCTTCCCGGTGCACATGCGGAAGGAAGAGGCCGTCATCCACATGTGGTGGGTGCTGGGCCCCGACGGCCGGACGCCGCCGACCAAGGACAAGCGGGTGCGCGAGGCGCTGAACCTTGCCATCGACCGCGCCGAGGTCGCGCAGTCGATCTTCGGCGGTTACGCGGAGCCCGCGGCGATCCCGATGGGGCTCTCTTGGTCGTTCAAGGACATCGGCTTCAAGGTGACGCCCGAGATGGCCTATCCCTACGACCCTGCGCGCGCCAAGAAGCTGCTCACCGACGCCGGCCTCGCCGGCGGCTTCACGCAAGACGTCTACGCCTTTCAGCTTCCCGGCTTCCCCGAGGGCAAGGCGTTCGCGGAGGCGGTGGCGGGCTACTGGGAGAAGATCGGGGTCAAGAGCAAGCTGATCCCGGTAGACTACCCGGCGTTCCGAAAGCAGTGGGTGGACCGCAAGGTGCCCGGCGCGATGGGCTACTACAACATCGCCAACCGTGACTGGATCGGGACCTACGCTCTGCTGGAGAAGCAGGCCTACACACCGTCCAAGCTGAACGACACCGTGAACGACCCGGAGATCGACAGCATGATCGCGCAGGTCATGCGTCAGACCGACCGGGACAAGATCAACGTGCTCATGCGCAACATCTTCAGCCGCATGCGCAGCGAGCACTACGGCGTGCCGGTCGTCTACGTGCACTCGCCTTACGCGACGTCTAAGACCCTCGGCAAGTGGAACCCGGGCGCGGTGATGTACGATCTCTTCATCGACGAGCTCGCGCGCAAGTAACCGAGGCCAGTGCTCCGGTTCGTCTTCTTTCGGCTGCTGCAGTCGCTGGTGGCGCTGGCCATGCTGTCCGTCGTCGTCTTCGTTCTGGCCCGGACGACCGGCGACCCGCTCCACATGATCCTGCCGATGTCGGCCACCGAGGAAGACTACGCGAACGCGCGGCGCTATCTCGGGCTCGACCGGCCCTACGTCGAGCAGTATCTGTCGTTCGTCGGCAAAGCCGTCACGGGCGACTTCGGGACGTCGATCCGCGCGCGGCGGCCCGTGATGGAGCTGATCCGCGAGCGGCTGCCGAACTCGCTGCGTCTCGCCCTCTTCGCCATGGGCGTGTCGCTGTCCATGGCCTTCCCGCTCGGCGTGATGGCGGCGGTGAAGAAGGGGACCGGCGTGGACCGCGCGGCGCAGATAGTCGCCGTGCTCGGACAATCGCTGCCGACGTTTTGGGTCGCGATCGTGCTCGTCGAGTTCGTCGCGGGGCGGTGGCAGTGGCTGCCCGCGGGCGGGATCGACGGCTTCGCGAGCTACGTCCTGCCCGGCTTCACGCTCGGCTGGTTCGTCGTGGCGGGGCTGATGCGCCTGCTCCGCTCGGGCATGCTGGAGGTCCTCGACTCCGAGTACGTCAAGCTCGCGCGTCTCAAGGGCGTCGTCGAGCGCCGGGTCGTGTGGGTCCACGCGCTCAAGAACGCGCTCATCCCCGTGGTCACGTTCGCCGGCATCTACTTCGCCATCCTCGTCACGACCGCCATCGTCGTAGAGACCGTGTTCGCCTGGCCCGGGCTCGGACGCCTCGCCTACGACGGCATCACGTCGCGCGACTTTCCCGTGATCCAGGCGGTCGTGCTCACCACCGCGGTCATCGTGGCGGCCGTGAACCTCTGTGTGGATTGTCTGTACGCCTTCATCGATCCGCGCATCCGGTACGCGTGATGGCTGTGCGAGCCGCAGCCGTTCGACGGGCGAGGCGAGCCTGTGATGATGGCTTTGCGAGCTGCAGCCCGTTGCAGGAGCCGCAGCCCGTTGCAGGAGCCGCAGCCGAAGGGCGAGGCGACGCCGCGAAGGGCGAGGCGAGCCTGTGATGATGACGCCACGGGCGTCTCGAACAGGCCACCCGCGGTGCGAACCGGGCACGCGGCCCCCGATGCAATGAGCGTCGTCGTCCTGCCGGAGACCGAGACACGCCCCGACGCGCGGCTGCGGGACCGCCGTCTGCCCGTCGTGCCGATCGCCATCATCGCAGTGTTCGTTCTGGCGGCGATGCTGGCGCCGTTCCTCAGCCCGGCGGATCCCTACGAGCAGTCGCTCCGCATGCGCTTCCGGCCGCCGGTATGGGAGGAGCGCGGGACGTGGGAGCATCCGCTCGGCACCGACCGGCTCGGCCGGGACATGCTGGCGCGCATCGTCTACGGTTCGCGTGTCTCGCTGGCGGTGGGCGCGCTGGCGGTGCTGCTTGCCAGCACCGTGGGCGCCGCGGTCGGGCTCACGGCCGGCTATCACGGCGGCCGGGTGGACGCAGCGCTCATGCGGGTGACCGACGCCACGCTGTCGTTTCCGACGATCTTGCTGGCGCTGATCCTGGCAGTCACCGTCGGTCCGAGCTTCACGAACGTCGTCGTCGCCATCGCCGTGATCCTCTGGGCGCGCTACGCGCGCGTCATCCGCGGACAGGTGCTGACG
>JBOHQB010000284.1:0-7230 GCA_050731995.1 Candidatus Rokuibacteriota bacterium | reverse complement strand
TGGCGCGTGTAGACGTGGGCGATGCTGGTCCCGAAGGGAATCTCGCGCGTGGCGAGTGCCAACGCCTCGCACAGCGCGAGCCCGTCGCCGGGGCTCGGGCAGTAGATGCCCGTGAATCCTTCCTGCTCGAGTCGCTGCGCCAGCTCCAGGGTCGCGCGGCGACGACCGGCGACCGCGACGAGGCTGACCGCCGGCTTCGTCGCCATCAGCCCGTGCGCAGCGTGTCGACGAGCCGCGGGTCGGGATCCACGCCGAGCCCGGCCCCCTGGGGCACGGCCATTCGACCGTTCACCGGATCGATCGCGTCGCCCAATGGGTTCTCCGCGAAGTCGCAGTAGAAGCGCTCGACCAGGGACTCGGTCTCCATCGCGGCGATGCAGTGGATCGACGCGAGGAGCCCGGGACCGAAGTACGCCGAGTGCGGCACGACCCGGACGCCGAAGGTCGCGGCGAGGGCGGCGACCCGGCGCAGCTCGGTCACGCCCCCGAGCTTGGTCACGCTGGGCTGCGCGACCGCGATCGCCCCCGCCTCGAACGCGCGGCGGAACTCCCACACGGTGCCGTAGTTCTCGCCGGCGGCGGTCGGAATGCCGCCCTTCGCCCGCACCTCGGCGAGGCCGGCGAGGTTCTCGGGCGGCCAGACCGGCTCCTCGAGCCAGTGCAGCTCGAGCGGCGCCAGCCGGTGCGCCATCGCGATCGCCTCCTCCACCGTCCACGGGCAGTTCGTGTCGAGCATGATCGGCACGCCGGCGCCCGCGACGTCCCGCGCCGCCTTCACCTCCGGCACCGTGATCTCATGGAGCTTGATGTGCCGATAGCCACGGCGGAGCGCCTGCTCCGTGTAGTGACGGACCGCGTCCGGCGCACCGTAGCGCAGGAGACTCGCGTACGCGGGCAGGTCGGCGCGCGGGCGGCCGCCGAGCAGGCGATAGAGCGGGAGCCCGGCGACCTTGCCGGCGATGTCCCACAGCGCGATGTCGATGCCCGAGAGGGCGTAGAGGGTCGGCCCGTTCCGGCCGACGCCGTGGAGCACGCGCTGGAGATCGTCGTTGAGCGCCTCGATCTGCGCGGGATCCCGGCCGACGCACGCGGGCCCGAGCACGGTGTCGATCGCCGCGCGCGTGGCGTGGAAGATGCGGTGGCCGAATGCCTCGCCCCAGCCGGTGATCGCCGCGTCGGTGTCGACCCGCACGAGCAGCATGTCGATGCTGGTCCGGGCGCGGCCGCCCAGCATCGGCGTCGCCCCGTCGATCAGCATCGGCAGGTTGAGGACGAGCGTCTCGACCCGGGTGATCTTCACGCGCTCAGAACGTGACGGGGAGCGAGGCGAGGCCGCGCAGCGTGAGGCTCTGACGGTGCTCCGGCTTGTCGGTCGCCAGCGCGAGCTTTGGCAGCCGCTGGACGAGCGTGTTGATCGCGATCTGTCCCTCCACGCGCGCGAGCGGGGCGCCGAGGCAGAAGTGGATGCCCAGGCCGAAGGCGATGTGACGATTGTCGGCGCGCGTGAGGTCGAGGCGGTCGGGGTCGGGGAACTGCGCGGGGTCGCGGTCGGCGGCGCCGATGAACGGCATCACCATCTCGCCGGCGCGGATCTTCCGGCCGTTGATCGTGATGTCTTCGGTCGGAATCCGCGCCGTGCGCTGCACCGGACCGTCGTAGCGCAGGAGCTCCTCGACGGCGGTGCCGATGAGGCCCGGGTTCTCGCGCAGGCGGCGGAGCTGGTCGGGTGACGCAGGAGCGCGTACGTGCCGTTGCCGATCAGGTTGACGGTCGTCTCGTGGCCGGCGATGAGCAGGAGGATGCACGTGGCGAGCAGCTCATTCTCGCTCAGCGTGTCGCCCGCCTCCTCCGCGGCGATGAGCGCCGACAGGAGGTCGTCGCACGGCGCGGCGCGGCGCTCGGCGATGAGGCCGCGGAAATACTCGGCGAGTGCCCGGCGCGAGGCGCCGCTGCGCACGCCCACCTCCGAGTCGGGCGGGAGCATGATGGCGTCGAGCCCGCGCGCGATGTCGAGGCTCCAGCCCTTGAAGCGCTCGTGGTCCGCGACGGGGACGCCGAGCATCTCGCAGATGACGACGACCGGGATCGGGTAGGCGAACTCCTCGATCAGATCCATCCCGCCCTTCGCCTCGGCGTCCGCCACGAGGCCGTCGACGATCTGCTGGACGCGCGGCCGGAGCCCTTCGACCACGCGCGGCGTGAACGCCTTGCTCACGAGGCTCCGCAGCCGCGTGTGATCGGGCGGGTCGCGGTCCAGCATCGAGAGCCCCATCCCCACCGGCACCGGGATGCCGAAGCGCGCCGCGATGAACGAGGCGATCGCCTCCTTGGCGAGCCGCGGGTCGCGCAGGGCCGCGACCACGTCCTCGTAGCGCGTCAGGACCCAGAAGCCGAGGGGGCTCAGATGGACCGGGTCCTCCGCGCGCAGGCGGTGGTAGGTCGGGTAGGGATCCGCGAGGAACTCGGGATCCATCGGGTTGAACGTCACGGAACTCATCTCGCTCACGATAGATACCACGGAGAGCGCCGGCCCTGCCGGGATATGCCGGGGGCCGAGGCGTCCAGCAGTGTATTCTCAGGACGCGCATCGGGCCACTCCGTTGTGATACATAGGGGGCAGGAGGACGCCATGGCGAAGATCAGGCACATCGCGCTGTCGACCCAGGATCCGGACAAGACCGCGAAGTTCTACATGGACACCTTCGGCATGAAGCAGATCGGGCGGATCGACAACCCGAACACCAGCGGGTACTACCTGAGCGACGGCGATCTCAATCTGGCGATCCTCAAGTTCAAGAACGACGCCGTGGCGGGGGCCGAGCGGGGGAAGGACTGGGTCGGCATCCACCACTTCGGCTTCCAGGTGGAGAGCCTCGAGGAGATCACCGAGCGGCTGGCCGCCGCAGGCGCGAAGCCACGCGACGACATCAACCAGGCGCTCGGCGTGGGACAGGAGGGGCATCGCTACGGCAACGTCGAGGTCAAGTACACCGGGCCAGACGGCGTCACGGTCGACGTCTCCGAGTCCGGCTGGGTCGGCACGCCGAGCTTCCGGCCGTAGGACGGACCGTCAGGGGCCCGGCCACGCCTCGAGCACGCCGCGCTTGGCCTTGCGGCGGTCGCCGTTGGACAGCTTGAAGTCGTGCCCGAAGGGCGCGGAGTCGAACGAGCCGTAGGAGGGGTTCGCGATCATGATCCACTCGCGCCCCCAGCGATCCTTGTGCTGCTCCATGACTCGCAGGCGCTCGGCCTCGGTGCCGCGGTACTCGTCGACGAAATCGCCGAAGTTGTCGCCCACGTTCAACAGAATCCGGTAGCTCTTCGCGACGAAGGCGCGGCGCGTTCCCTTGGCGGAGCCCCAGTCGGGCTGCTTCCGCGTCGGCAGGAGCGTGTCGACGCTGCCGCCCATCGGGAAGCCGAACTTCTCGAGGTTCTTGCGCGTCGCCGGCTCCTCCTCGGCGGTGCGGTTGGTGACGTAAAAGATCTTCACGCCCCGGGCGTCCGCGTACTTCGCGAACTCGAGCGCGCCGGGGATCGGGACCGACGCCAGCGTGTTGACGAACGCGGTCCAGCTCTTCGCGTCGAAGGTCGTGTCCTTGAGGACCATCCACGCCTGGTAGCGTGAGTTGTCGAGGATCGACTCGTCGATGTCCAGGATGACTGCCGGCGGCAGCGACTGGTAGGCGCCCGTCTGCTCCTGGGGCGCCGCGGTCCAGTTCGGGTCCGCCAGCGCCTGATCGAGGCGGATGCGCGCCAGCGCGAAGGCCGTGAGGGCGGTGGCCTTGTACTCGACCGAGCGCTGCATCCACAGCACGGCGTTGAGCAGGTCGTGGGCGGGCGGGTCCTGCGCGACGGCCGGCGCGGCCACGGCGAGCGTCACGGCCAGGACCAGCGTCGCGAGCCACCTCGTCGAAGCGCGATGGCCGATCGCGGCGATCATGCGGTGCCTCCTCTCAACGGCGCGAGCGCCGGCTCCAGATCCTCGTAGCGACCGACGATGGTGCCGCCGCTCTCACGGATGAAGTACTCGACTTGTATATTCACGGTGCTTCCCTCGTTGTCCGCGCTCAGGCGGAAGTCTCCCCGGTACCCGACGATCAGCTTGCCGCGGGCGAACGCATAGCCGATCTCCGCCGCCGTGCCGCTGTCGACGTCGACGCCGTCGAGGACGGCGACCAGCGCGCGCGCCTCGTCGATCGCGGCCCGATTGCTCGCCCCCATCTCGCGGTTGAGCGCGCGCCACGCCTCGCGCCGCGCCGGCCCGTCCGGCAGCGTCTGTACCGCCTCGATCCTCCGCCGGTCGGTCAGCGCCCACGGGTCGAGCACCTCGTAGCCGAGACGGCGCACGAACGGCACGAGGACGGCGGCGGAGAAGTGGCGGCCTGCCTCGGAGAATCCCAACGGGCTCGCCAGGTAGATCCGTGTCTTCGCCACGGTGGCCCGAGCGTAGCCGAATCGCTCGACCGCCGCCAGCATGGGGTATCATCGGCGCGCCCGTCGCGAGAGGAGGCACAGACCATGACCAGATCGTCGGGGCGCGTCGCCGCCGTCTTCGTCCTCGCCGCGGCGGCGCTGGCCGGCCGCGTCGCCGCCCAGGAGTTTTCGCCCGCCGTCGTGTTCGACATGGGCGGCAAGTTCGACAAGTCCTTCAACGAGGCCGCCTACAACGGCGCCGAGCGCTTCAAGAAGGAAACGGGGATCGCGTACCGCGACTTCGAGGTCGCCAACGAAGCCCAGCGCGAGCAGGTGCTGCGCAACATGGCGCGGCGCGGCTCGCAGATCGTGGTGGGGATCGGCTTCGCCCAGGCCAGCGGCGTCGAGAAGGTGGCGAAGGAGTTCCCCGGCACGAAATTCGCGATCATCGACGCGGTCGTCGACCTGCCCAACGTCCAGTCGATCGTCTTCAAGGAGCACGAGGGCTCGTTCCTCGTCGGGATGGCCGCGGCGATGGCCAGCAAGACGGGCAAGGTTGGCTTCGTCGGTGGCATGGACATCCCGCTGATCCGTAAGTTCGCGCTGGGCTACGAGGAGGGGGCGCGGTACGTCAATCCGAAGATCGAGATCTTCCAGAACATGACGGGCACGACGCCCGCCGCGTGGAACGACCCCACGCGCGGCGGCGAGCTCGCGCGCAGCCAGTTCGACCGGGGCGCCGACGTCGTCTACGCGGCGGCGGGCGCGACGGGGCTCGGCGTGCTGCAGGCGGCCAAGGACAAGGGGCGGCTCGCCATCGGCGTCGACTCGAACCAGAATCACCTCCATCCGGGAACGGTGCTGACCTCGATGGTCAAGCGCGTCGACTTGGCCGTCTACGAGGCCTTCAAGACCACGCGCGACGGGACGTGGAAGGGCGGCGTGCGCGTGCTCGGCGTGGCCGAGGGGGGCGTCGGCTACTCGCTCGACCAGTACAACCGCGGCCTCATCACCGCGGAGATGGAGCGGCGGCTCACGCAGACGCGCGCCGACATCGTGGCCGGCAAGATCAAGGTCACGGACTACATGGCCAGGTAGTCGTGCGCGACGCGGCGGCCCCGCCGTTCATCGAGCTGCGGGGGATCGACAAGTGGTTCGGCGAGGTCCACGCCAACAGCGACGTGTCGCTCGTCGTGCGCCAGGGAACGATCCACGGCGTCGTGGGCGAGAACGGCGCCGGCAAGTCGACGCTGATGGGCGTCCTCTACGGCTACTACCGTCCCGACCGCGGCGAGATCCTCGTCCGGGGCCGGCCGGCCGCGCTCCGCAGCGCCCAGGACGCGCTCGCCGCCGGGATCGGGATGGTGCACCAGCATTTCATGCTGGTGGAGCCGTTCAGCGTGCTCGAGAACGTCGTGCTCGGTGTCGAGGGCGGCTTTCGCCTCGGCGCCGGGCTGGCGCGCGCACGCGCCGAGCTGGCGCGCCTGGGCCGGGAGTACCACCTCGCGGTCGACCCGGACGCCCGCGTCGCCGATCTCGGCGTGGGCCAGCGCCAGCGCGTCGAGATCCTCAAGGCGCTCTACCGCGGCGCGGAGCTTCTCGTCCTCGACGAGCCCACGGCCGTTCTCACGCCGCAGGAGGCCGACCACCTCTTTCGGATCCTGCGCGCGCTCCGCGCCGAGGGAAAGACCGTCGTCCTCATCACGCACAAGCTCCGCGAGATCGGAGAGGTCACCGACGTCGTCACCGTGATGCGTCAGGGGCGGGTCGTCGCGACGCTTCCCACCGCCGAGACGACGCCCGCGCAGCTCGCCGAGCTGATGGTGGGCCGGGCGGTCAGCCTCCGCGTGGACACGACGCCGTGCCGGCCGGGCGAGGTGATGCTCGAGGTGACGGACCTCGTGGTCGCGGACGGGCTGGGCGTCGAGCGGGTCAAGGGCGTCGGGTTCGTGGTGCGACGGGGCGAGATCGTCGGGATCGCCGGGGTGGCCGGCAACGGCCAGTCGGAGCTGCTCGAGACGCTCGCCGGCATCCGGCCGGTCAGGTCGGGACGGATCCGGCTGAAGGGACGTGACCTCACGGACGGCGACGCGCGATCGCCGCGCGCCGTCCGGCGGCTGGGGCTCTCGCACGTGCCGGAGGACCGCCATCGTATGGGTCTCGTCATGCCGTTCGCGGCCCGCGAGAGCGCCATCCTCGGCTACCACGACGAGCCGGCGTACAACGGCGCGATCCGGCTCCGCCGCGCGGCGGTCGCGTCGAGCTGGGAGCGCCAAGCGGCCGAGTACGACATCCGGCCCGCCCGCGGCGCCCTGCCCACTTCGACCTTCTCGGGCGGCAACCAGCAGAAGATCGTGCTCGGCCGCGAGCTCGACCGGAATCCCGACCTGCTCCTGGTCGGCCAGCCGACACGCGGCGTCGACATCGGCGCGATCGAGTTCATCCACCGCCGTCTCGTGGCGCTACGCGACGCGGGCAAGGCGCTGCTGCTGGTCTCGGTCGAGCTGGAGGAGATCCTGGCCCTGGCCGACCGCATCCTCGTGATGCACGACGGGCGGGTCGTCGGCGACGTGCCGCGGGCGGCGGCCACCGAGCGTGCGATCGGGTTGATGATGGCGGGCGTCGGGCCGCGCGTCGCGGAGCCGGCGTGACCCCGCTCGTCGCGGTCGCCCTGTGGGCTGGCGCGGTCGCCGTCGCCCAGGCGAGCGAGACGGTGTGGGACGCGCTGCGCTCGCCCGGGAGCGTCGTGGTGGTGCGCCACAGCTATGCGCCCGGGGCCTTCGATCCGCCCGACGCGCGACCGGACGACTGCTCGAC
>JBOHQB010000283.1:0-7257 GCA_050731995.1 Candidatus Rokuibacteriota bacterium | reverse complement strand
ACTTCACTGCGCCCGCCGGCTGCGCATCGAACCAATGGAAGTACCGCAGGTACTGCCGGACCTCCGTGTCCGAGAGGTTCTGGTTCGGCATCGGAAGGTTGTTGTATTCCTTGAGCATCGCCTTGGCAGCCGGGTCGGTCTCGAGCATCTTGTCGGGCGATTTCAACCAGCGCGAGAGCCACGCGTCGTCGCGACGCTTGGTGACCCCGGCCAGGTCGGGGCCGAGCTTCCGCCCCTGCCCGACGGAGTGGCACGCGAGGCACTTGCTTTCGAAGTCGACCTTGCCCTGCATCGCCGCCGGATCGCGGGGCGTCGGCGTCGCGGGGATATTGTGATGCTCGAGCTCGGCCTCCTCGGACTTTGCCGTCGTCGAGATGAGGCCGATGGCGCCCTGCGAGGCGTTGGCAAAGTGATGATCGACCATGATGTACGCGCCGTCCTCGGGGATCATGAACTCGACGATCGCGCTGTTGGAGGAGCCGAGCAGCACCGTCTGCATGCCCCGGAACTGGTTGTCGGGGTTCCCTTCCATCCACACGCGATCGAAGATCGTCCCCACCACGTGGAAGCTCGAGCTCCTGCTCGGGCCCACGTTGAGGACGTAGAGTCGTACCCGCTCGCCGGCCTTGGCCGGCAGCGGCTTCTTCACCATGCCGTTGTGAACGCCGTTGAACACGGTATAGCTGGGCCGCGCCTCGCGGAGGCGGTCGCCGTCGAGCACGTGGAGCGGAACACCGTCCGCCTTGCGCCGGTCCGGGTCGGGCTTCGTGTAGAACTCGCTCTGCACGATCACGTACTCGCGGTCGGCCTTGGTCGGATAGCCACCGCGGGGCTCGACAACGACGGCGCCGTACATGCCCGAGGCGATGTGCTCGAGGATCATCGGCGTGCCGCAGTGGTACATGAACACACCCGGGTAGTTCGCGGTGAACTCGAACTCGATCGTCTGCCCCGGCGCGATCGAGCGGTACTTGTCCTGCGGCGACACCATCGCCGCGTGGAAGTCCATCGAGTGCATCATCGGCGCCGCCGTGAGGCGGACGCCGGGCACGGCTTCGGCGCTGCGGTTCGTCATCGTGAACCGAATTCGATCACCGACGCGCGCGCGGATCGTCGGCCCCGGCACCTGGTCGGCGAACGTCCAGGCGCTGAACTTCACGCCCGGCGCAATCTCGATGATCTTGTGGACTGTGTCGAGCCGAACTTCCTTCACGGGAGCCGGGTCCAGCGGCTTCAACGTCGCGGTCGTCGACACGGCGCCGCCCGCTGCATAGGGTCCGCTCACCGCATCGCTCGTCACGCGAGCCGGCTTCGGCTTCAAGTCCATCTTCGACGGGTCATACGCGTCCGACGTCTTGGACCCGCGCGCGTCACATGCGGCAACACCAAGCATCAAGGCGAGGCACCAGAGCCACGTGTGTGAGCGCCTGGCAAGAGTCCCTGGCGACGGTGCACGCATCTCCATCCTCTTGTATGTAGCGTGGTGATCGAACCTACCCGCGAGAGATGCATCGGTGTTGCCAACGTGCGACCCATTGAGAATCCACCAGTTCTGCACATCGGCCGACCCTGACACGAAGCGTGGGCGCCCCACGTGGGGCGCTGCTACCTCAGCCCCGCTACAGCACGGCGGAACAAAAAGAGAGCCCTCCCGCCTCATATAATGAGGGCCGTGCTCACCGTATCCGGGTCCATCACGCGCATCGCCCGCCGGCTCGGGGGTCCTCGCTTCCTCGCCCTGCCCCTGCTGCGCATCTTGGCGGTCTTCCTCTCGCTCGTCTGGGTGACGCTCACGTTCGACAACTCTCCGGGCCGGCACTCCATCGAGATCGCGGTCGCGGCGTTCTCCGCCTACTGCGCGATCCTCATCGGCGCCCTCTGGGTCCGGCCGGCCCCGACGCTCCGGCTCAACGTCGTGGTTCTCGTCGTAGACGTGACATTCGCGCTCGTCCTGATTCGGCTGAGCGGCGGCGCGCCGAGCGCCCTCTACCTGGCGCTGCTGCTCATCGCCGGCCTGCAGTCGTACTACTACGGTCTCCGCCGCGGCCTCTACGTCGGCGCGGCCTCGTCGGTCGGTTATGTTGTCGTCGTCTGGCCCACGCTCGAGGGCATCGAGTGGGCGAACGTCACTGTTCGCATCGTGACGCTGCTCGGCACGGCCCTCCTCGTCGGGATCCTCGCCGACGTGGAGGAGGGCGAGCGGCTGCAGGTGTTCGCGCTCACCAGCGCGGCGCAGGAACGCGAGCGATTCATCCGGTCGGTCGTCGAGGGCCTGCGCGAAGGCGTCGTCGCGCTCGACAGCGCCGGCGGCATCGTCGCGTGGAACGAGGCGATGGCGCGGTGCTCCGGACTCCGGGGAGCGGATGTCCTCGGTCGTGACTTCTTCGTGATCTTCGGCGGTCCAGGGCCCGCCTCGTGGATGGCGCCGCTGCGCCGGCTGCTCCGCGGCGAGCTCGAGGAATTCGCCGTCGACGAGGTGGAGCACCCGGTGGAGGGCCGGGGCCGGGTCGTGCTGAACTTCAGGGCGAGCCGGCTGCGTCACGGCGACGCCGGCGCGGGCGCCGTGCTCCTCATCCAGGACGTCACTGAGCGCGTCGGGTTCGAGCAGGCGGCGCGTCAGGCGGAAAAGCTCGCCGCGGTCGGCACGCTGGCCGCCGGCATCGCCCACGAGCTCAACAACCCGATCGGCATCATCTCGTCGCGAATCGAGCTGATGCTGCTGGACGCCGGGAGCCGCCCGCTTCCCGAGGGCACGCGCCGCGACCTGGACGTGCTCCACCGGCACGCGCAGCGGGTGGCGCGCATCGCGCAGGGGCTCCTCACGTTCGCCCGGCAGGCGCCACACGAGCTCGGTGCCGTGGATCTCAACCGGGTCGTCGAGGATTCGCTCCTCCTGATGGATAAATCGTTCGCCAAGAGCGGCGTCGCGCTCGCACGCCGCCTGGCCCCCGGGCTCCCCCCCCTCCTGGGCGACGCCAACGCCCTTCAGCAAGTCGTCATCAACTTGCTCTCCAACGCGCGCGACGCGATCGAGGGGCGAGGCGAGATCTTCGTCGAGACCTGCGGCGCGGACGATCCGTCCGGCGGCGTGCGCCTCATGGTCCGAGACACCGGGCACGGGATTGCTCCCGACGCGCTTCAGCGCATCTTCGATCCGTTCTTCACGACGAAGGCGCAGGGCACCGGTCTCGGGCTCAGCATCACGTACGGCATCGTTCGCGATCACCGCGGCACGGTCGACGTCGAGTCCACGCCGGGCCGCGGGACGACCTTCACGCTGACCTTCCCGGCGGCGCCGGCCGAGGCGCGCGTATGAGCGAGCCGCGCATCCTCGTCGTCGACGACGAGCCCGACATGGTCGAGAACTGCGCGCGGATCCTCCGCCGCGCCGGCTACCGCTGCCTCACGACCACCGACCCGCTCCGCGCGCTGGCGCTGGTGGAGTCCGAGCGGCCCGACGTTCTATTGACCGACCTCAAGATGGAGGGCATGGACGGGATGGAGCTGCTGCGGCGCGCGCGCGGCCTCGACCCGGCGCTCCCGGTCGTCGTCATCACCGGCTTCGCGACCATCGAGTCCGCGGTCGCCGCGATCAAGGAAGGCGCCTTCGACTACCTGCCGAAGAATTTCTCGGTGGACCAGCTCTCCGTCGTCGTGGAGCGCGCGCTTCACCAGCGGCGCCTCGCGGTCGAGAACCGCAATCTCCGCGAACAGCTCCAGCAAGCGCTCAAGCTCGAGAACGTCGTCGGCGCCTCCCCTGCGATGGCGCGCGTCTTCGAGCTCGTGAGGAAGGCGGCGCGCTCGGAGGCCAACATCCTCGTCGCGGGCGAGTCCGGCACCGGCAAGGAGCTGATCGCCCGGGCCGTGCACGCGAACAGTCCGCGCGCGGCCGGCGCCTTCGTGCCCGTGGACTGCGCGTCGCTGCCCGAGAACCTGCTCGAGTCCGAGCTCTTCGGCCACGAAAAGGGCGCCTTCACGGGCGCTGTCCGCGCCAAGCCGGGCCTCATGGAAGTGGCCGGCGGCGGCACACTCTTCCTCGACGAGATCGGCGAGCTGCCGCTCGGCTTGCAGGCGAAGCTCCTGCGCGCGCTGCAGGAGCGGCAGATCCGGCGCGTGGGCGGCACCACGCTCATCGACGTGGACGTGCGTGTGGTGTCCGCCACGAACCGGAATCTCCGCGAGGAAGTGCTAAAGGGGCAGTTCCGCGAGGAGCTGTTCTACCGGATCAACGTGATCGCGGTCGAGCTGCCGCCGCTCCGCGAGCGCGCGGGCGACGTGAAGCTGCTCGCGCATGTGTTCCTCAAGCGGTATGGGCAGGGACGCACGACTGGATTTGACGGGGCGGCCATGGGAGCCCTCGAAGCCTACGCGTGGCCGGGTAACGTACGCGAGCTGCAGAACGTCATCGAGCGGGCGTGCGCGCTGACCGAGGACCCGATCATCTCGACCTCCGACCTGCCCGATCACGTGGCGCGGGGCGGGCGCGGGCCGCTGGCGTCCGGCGACACGGCGCCCGCCGGCGGCGCGGTGGCCGGGACGTCCGGGCTCGGTCTCAAGGAAGCCAAAGAGCGCTGGATGGGCGTCCTCGAAGCCAAGTATCTGCGCGATCTCCTCGAGCATCACGGCGACAACGTGTCGGCCGCCGCCAAGGCCGCGGGCATCGACCGAAAGACCTTCCACCGGCTGATCAACAAACACAAGCTCCGCTGATCCGGACGGAAAGCCGCGCCCCAAGTGGAGCGGCGCCGCCCCACCCGCGCTTACCGAGGCCGGCCACAAGTCTTTGTTTTGACTGATGTCACATGGTGGCACCCGCGTTGCTCCCACATCGATCGAGGAGGGAGCACACGATGGAATTCAAGACGGTTCTGGTTCCCCTCGATGGCTCGACGCTCGCGGAGGGGGTCCTGCCCCAGGCGACGGCGCTCGCCAAGGACGGCGCCCGCTTGATCGTCCTGCGCGCCGCGGAAGCGCACACACTGCCGACCGGCGACGCCGCCGAAGCGCAGGTGAAGGTGGTGCGGGAAGCCGAGCAGTACCTGGCCGGCGTCGAGGCGCGCCTCGCGAAGGCGGGGGCGACTCGCGTCGACACGTCGGTCTGGTACGGACCGCCCGCCGACGCGATCGTCGAGGCAGCGCGCGTCCGCAAGGTCGATCTCATCGTGATGTCGAGCCACGGGCGGAGCGGCCTCGGCCGGCTCGTCCTCGGGAGCGTGGCCGAATCCGTTCTGCGTGGCACGAAGACCCCGATTCTCTTGATCCGGGGAGACGACGCTCCGGTGCAGCCGCTCGGCGGCGCCGCACGACCCGCGCGAGAGGCGACTCATGTATAGGCGGGCGGTCGTTCCGCTCGACGGCTCTCGGCTCGCCGAGACGATCCTCCCGTTCATCGTCGAGATCGCGGGTCCGCTCGACATGTCGATCGTGCTTCTCCGCGTCGTCGAGCCCGTGACGCCCGTGATCGTGGACGGCGCCGCGCACGTGGTGGTCGAAGACGGCATGGCGCGCCGCCTGGACGCCGAGGAATACCTGGCGCCGCTGGCAGCCGGCCTGCGGGCCCGCGGCGTGACCGTCGAGACGGCCGTTCGGCGCGGGCACCCGGTAAGCGACGAGATCGTCGCCGCCGCCCGCGAGGCGGGCGCGGATCTGATCGCGATGACCACTCACGGCCGCAGCGGGCTCGGCCGGCTGCTCTTCGGCTCCGTCGCCGAGGCGCTGCTTCGACAGGCGCCGGTACCCGTGTTCCTGCTGCGCCAGACCGAGGTGGAGATGGCAAAACAGCTACGAAAGGTTAAGGAGACGGTTCGATGATCAGACGTGTGCTGTTTCCCTCGGATTTCTCGAAGGCATCGCGGGCGGCCTTCGCAAGGGCAATCGAGACAGCCAAGGCCAATCGCGCCCAGCTGACGATCGTGCATGTCATGTCACCCGTCATCCCGATGGCGGGCGACGGCTACATCTCGCCGAGCACGTACGAGTCCCTGCTCGAGTCCAACCGCCGCTGGGCGCGCAAGCAGCTGGACATACTCGTCAGGCGCGCGAAGAGCGCCGGGGCGCGCGTCAAGGGCGGGCTCCTGGAAGGCGTGCCGCACGAGGCCATCCTGCGCGCCGCGCGGAAGGCCGACCTGCTCGTCATGGGCACGCACGGCCGTACTGGCGTCGCCCGCTTCTTCCTGGGCTCGGTCGCCGGGCGCGTCGTGGCGGGGGCGACCTGTCCGGTGCTGACGGTCCGCGGGAAGTAGGGGCCGACTTGGCCACGGCCGTCAGAATCCTGCGCGCGCTGATTCTCGCGGTACTCGCGACGGCCGCGCCCGTCGCCGCGCAGGACCGGGGCGCGCTCGTCGAGCGCGGTCGCACCGCCTTCATGGCCAACGGCTGTCACGGCTGCCACACCGTCGGCAAGATGGACACGCCGATCGGTCCGGATCTCTCCCGCGTCGGCTTCAAGTACCGGGAGGAGTATCTCGAGCGATGGCTCCGCGATCCCGCGTATCTGCGGCCGAGCGCCCACATGCCGAAGCTCGAGCTCAAGGAAAGCGACCTCAAGGCGCTGGCGTCGTACCTGGCCTCCCTCCGCTAGGGGCACCCGCGCCCCAGGAGGGGTTTCGACGCCACGGAGGAGCCGTGACGTGCGCGCGCAAGTGCCCGGATCGACGTCGCTTCGCCATGGCACCGCCGTTGCTCCTGTGAATGTGGCCCCGCGTGGGCCGGAAGGAGATCGCCATGCAGGTGCGGGATCTGATGACCGCAGCGCCGCTCACCGTCGCCCCGGATCTCAACGTGCTGGACGCGCGCCGGCAGATGGCTGAGCACCGGATCCGGCATCTCCTCGTCGTCGAGTACGATCAACTCGTCGGCATCGTGACCGACCGCGACATCCGGCTCAACCTGCCCTCGCCGGCCACGAGCCTTTCGGTCTGGGAGTTGAACTATCTTCTCGCGCGGCTCACGGTCGGCCAGGTGATGACGCGGACGGTCGTCGCGATCGATCCCGCACGCGATGCCGGGACGGCCGCCCTGATGATGGTGGACGACAAGATCGGTGCGCTCCCGGTCATGGAGGGGAGTCGCCTCGTCGGCATCCTGACCGAGTCGGACTTCGTGCGCGCCTTCGCGCGCACCGCCCCCCTGCCCGGCGGCGCGCGGCGAACCCACGGCGCGCACGCGCAGGCGATCTGAGGGGCGCGGTGGGCCGTTCCGACGCGTCGCCCCTGCGCGTGCTCGTGGCCACGGACGGCTCTGCGCATGCTCTGGCCG
>JBOHQB010000282.1:0-9586 GCA_050731995.1 Candidatus Rokuibacteriota bacterium | reverse complement strand
GGCGATCTACGAGGTGATGCCGATCAGCGAGGAGCTGCGCGACCTGATCCTCCGGAACGCCACGACGGCCGAGATGCGCGCGCTGGCCCAGCAGCAGGGCATGCGGACCCTGCGCCAGGCCGGCCTCATCAAGGTCCTCGAGGGCGTCACCACCGTTGAGGAAATCCTCCGCGTCACGCTCGCGACATAGCAGGAGGCGGATATGGCGGTATTCGCGTACAAGGGTCGGTCCGGAGGCAGCGCCGTCGCCGGCGAGATCGAGGCCGACAGCCGGCCGGCGGCCGTCGCGGCGCTGCGTGCGAAGGGCGTCACCGCCACCGCCGTCGCGGAGCGAAAGGCGAAGGCCGCGGCCGCCGCGACCAAGCTCGGCGGCAAGGTCAAGGACAAAGACATGGCGATCTACACGCGCCAGTTCTCGACGATGGTCGACGCGGGTCTGCCGATCGCCCAGTGCCTGCAGATCCTGTCGGAGCAGAGCGACTCGAAGGTGCTCCGCGACGTGACCACGCGCATCGCCAACGACGTCCAGGGCGGCGCGACACTGGCGGAGTCCTTCGGCAAGTACCCGAAGACCTTCGACAACCTCTTCGTCAACATGCTCGCCGTCGGCGAGTCCGGAGGCGTGCTGGACGTCGTGCTTCAGCGGTTGTCGGGCTACATCGAGAAGGCGGCCAAGCTCAAGGGCAAGGTCAAGAGCGCGATGGTCTACCCGGTGACGATCATCAGCGTCGCGGTGCTCGTCATCATCTTCATGATGGTCTTCGTGCTCCCGACGTTCGCCAGCATGTTCAAGAACATGGGCGCCGAGCTGCCGCTGCCGACGAAGATCGTCATGTGGATGTCCGACATGACGCGCAAGTACATCCTCGTCATGGTCGCGATCTTCATCGCCGGTGTCTACGCCCTCAAGCGCTACTACCAGACCGACACCGGCAGCATGGCCATCGACGCCTTCGCGCTGAAGGTCCCCGTGATCGGCATGCTGATCCGCAAGGTGGCCGTCGCGCGCTTCACCCGCACGCTCGCCACCCTCATCTCCTCGGGCGTTCCGATTCTCGAGGGGCTTCTGATCACCGCCAGATCGGCGGGCAATCGGGTCGTGGAAAAGGCCGTGATGCACGCCCGGCAGACCGTGACCGCGGGCGGGACGCTCGCCGAGCCTCTCAAGTCGTCGCCCGTGTTCCCGCCGATGGTCGTGCACATGATCAGCGTCGGCGAGAACGTGGGCGCGCTGGACGCCATGCTGAGCAAGATCGCGGACTTCTACGACGACGAGGTGGACGCGGCGGTGACCGCGCTCACCTCGCTGCTCGAGCCGATGATGATCTGCTTTCTCGGGGTCGCGGTCGGCGGCATCGTCGTCGCGATGTATCTGCCGATCTTCAAGATGGTGACGCTGATCAAGTAGTGGATGAGAGGCGCCGACTCGCATAGGCGCCTCCGCGCCTTCGCCTGGGCGCGGCTGGGCGTCGCCGCGTTGCTGCTGACGCTCGTTCCGGCGATGCCGGCGGAGCTCGTGCCGCCGGCGAGCCGCGGGCTGCTGGCGCTGCTGCTGGTCGTGGTGGTCGCCTCGTCGGCCGCACTCATCACGTTCATTCCCGCGGCGCGCTCCCCGCGGCTCACGTGGCTGATCTTCCTACTGGACGTCGTCCTGACGACCGCCGTCGTCACCGCCACCGGCGGCGCCCGATCAATCTTCACGTTCCTGTACGTCCTCTCGGTGACCGCGGCGTGCGTGCTGCTGTCCCGGCAGGGTGCGCTGGTGCTCGCGGGCGTGTCGAGCGCGCTCTACACGGCGCTCGTCTTCGGCCGCACGGTCTTCCCGCTCGCGGCGTTCCTCGACGTCCCGGGGGAGGCGACCGCGCTCGAGGTCCTCACGATGTTCATGAACGCCGGCACGCTGCTCGTCGTGGCGATCGTCGCCGGCGGCCTCGCCGAGCGCTTCCGCGCGACCCACGCCCAGCTCGAGACACAACGCCGCGACCTCCGGGACCTCGAGGCCTTCAAGGACCTCGTCTTCCAGTCCGTGACGACCGGTCTGATCGCCCTCGATCGTCGTCACGTCATCACCGCATTCAACCACGCGGCCGAGGAGATCACGGGGCTCCCCGTGGGTCAGGCGATCGGGCGCGGCTGGAACGAGGTCTTCGGCGACGCGGTGGCGCTGGCCGAGATCGAGTCGGCGATCGAGCGCAACGCGCGAACCGCTCAGCGCCGCGAGCTGACGCTGGCGCGCGCCGACGGTACTGCGGTGCCGCTGTGCGCGACGTTCTCGGCGCTGCGCGCGGGCGACGGCACCCGCGTCGGGCTGATCGGGGCCTGCGAGGACCTGTCCGCGGTGCGCCAGATGGAAGCGCGGATGCGCCAGGCGGACCGGCTCGCGACGCTCGGGCGGATGGCGGCGAACATCGCACACGAGATCCGCAATCCCCTCGCCTCGCTCACCGGCGCGATCGAGGCGCTGGTCGGCACGGGGCTTCCGACCGAGACGCGCGATCGGCTCGCCAGCATCGTCGTCAAGGAGTCCGCGCGGCTCGACGAGATCATCCGCGACTTCCTCGCCTACGCCCGCCCCGCGCCCCTGGCGCGCGCGAGCGTGAACGTCGCCGAGATCCTCGACGAGGTGCTCGTGCTTCTCGAGCACCAGGCCGCCCCCGGCACGCTCAAGGTCGTGCGCGAGTTTCCCACGTCGCTCCCGTGGAGCGTCGATCCGCAGCAGTTCCGCCAGGCCGCCTGGAACCTCTGCCTCAACGCCGTCCAGGCGATGCCCGCGGGCGGCGAGCTCCGCGTCGGCGCCACCGCCTCGACGGAGCTGCTGGAGATCCGCGTCGCCGACACGGGCGAGGGCATCGGCCTCGACGACCTCGGACAGGTGTTCGAGCCGTTCTTCTCGACCAAGGCCGGCGGCAGCGGCCTCGGTCTCGCCCTGGTGCACCGCGTCGTCCAGGACCACGGCGGGGACATCGACGTCCGCAGCACGCCGGGGCTGGGCACCACCTTCACGCTGTCGCTGCCGGCGCGCCTTGGCTGACGCTCGGGTCCTCGTCGTCGACGACGAGCAGAGCATGCGCGACCTGCTCGCGATCATGCTCCGGCAGGTCGGCTACGACGTCACGGTCGCCGACGGCGGTGAGGCCGCCATCCAGGCGCTCAAGGGCGGCGGGTTCGACCTCGTGATCACGGACGTTCGCATGCGCCTCGTCGACGGACTCGCCGTGCTCCGGGCCGCCAAGGAGGTCTCGCCGCAGACGGTCGTCCTCGTCATGACGGCGTTCGCCTCCACCGACACGGCGGTGGAGGCGATGAGGGCCGGCGCGTACGACTACGTCACCAAGCCGTTCAAGCTCGACGAGCTCAAGCTCACGATCGCCAACGCGCTCGAGCGCAAGCGGCTGCAAGACGAAAACCTGGCCCTGAGGCGGCAGCTCCGGAAGGAGCGGGGTCTCGAGAATTTCGTGGGCCGGAGCCGCAAGATGCTCGACATTCTGGAGACCATCCGCAAGACGGCGGACAGCGGCTCGACGATCCTCATCACCGGCGAGAGCGGGACGGGGAAGGAGCTGGTCGCCCAGGCGGTGCACGTCGAGAGCGCGCGGCGCAGCCGGCCGTTCGTCTCGGTGAACTGCGGCGCGGTGCCGGAGACGCTCATGGAGTCCGAGCTCTTCGGTCACGTGAAAGGCGCGTTCACGGGCGCGGTGACATCCACCGAGGGCCTCTTCTCCGCCGCCGACGGCGGGACCCTGTTCCTCGACGAGATCACGGAGATCCCGCAGTCGGTGCAGGTGAAGCTCCTGCGCGCGATCCAGGAGCGGGAGGTCCGTCGCGTCGGCGACACGAAGGACCGCAAGGTGGACGTCCGTCTCATCGCCGCTTCCAACCGCGACGTCGGCAAGGCGGTGGCCGACGGCTCGCTCCGCGAGGATCTCTTTTACCGGCTGAACGTGATTCCGATCGACCTGCCACCGCTGCGTGACCGGCGCGAGGACATCCCGCTGCTCGTCGCCCATTTCATCGCGAAGATCGGCAGGGAAGTCGGCCGAACGGTGCGCGGCATCGACGCCGAGGCGCTCGCCGTCCTCGAGCGCTATCATTGGCCCGGCAACATCCGTGAGCTGGAAAATGTGATCGAGCGGGCGATCGTGCTGGGCGGCGGCGAGATGCTCACGCCGGACTCGCTGCCGCCGGACGTGCGTCGCCCGCACGGCCAGCAGGATGTGCCCGTCGAGCTGCCAGCCGCCGGACTCGACCTCGAGGCGACGCTGGATCAGATCGAGCGCCGGTACATTCAAATGGCGCTCGAGCGGACCTCGGGGGTCCAGACCCGCGCCGCCGAGCTCCTGCGTGTGAGCTTCCGACAGTTCCGTTACAAGCTCCAGAAACACAAGCCTCGCTGACAGCCGGAAGTGCCGTTTGTTGTCACTGGGATGCCGGGGGTTGTCAATCGTAAGTGAGTTTCCAGAGGCCCATCGAGTCGAAGTTACTGATTTAATTATCCCCCGGATCTCGATTTCCGGTGGCATCGGACGTGCTATCTTGATGGCGCAGGCGGTACAAACTCAACCCAGGGGGGCACAATGTTTCAGTTTTGGAACAAGAAGCGGCTCGCCGTCGCCGATCAGCGAGGCTTCACGCTGATCGAGTTGCTGATCGTCGTGGCGATCATCGGCATCCTGGCCGCGATCGCCGTCCCGCTCTACGCGAACGTCCAGGCCCGGGCGCGGATCGCCAAGGCGCAGGCGGACACCCGTTCCCTCGCCTCCGCGATCGGCATCTACACCGCGCACTGCGGCGGGTTACCGGACATTTCCGGCGGTACCGCCTGTGCTACGGCTGTGACCCCCGCCGGGGTGCCGATCGCTCTTGGCGCGGGCATCTTGCCGCCCCAGCTCTTCACTCAACAGACCAACGCCCAGAACCAGGTCGGCGGTCCGTTCATGAACGTCGAGCCCGCCGCACCCGGGGGCTGGAACAGCCCCGCTGGCGCGCTACGGTACGCGTACGCGACCGCCGCGACCGGGTCGTTCACGGTCTGCGCGATCGGCGACGGGGTGGCCGTGGACTCGAACGGCCGGACGGTCACCGCCGGCCCCTGTCCGTAACGCGCGACCCGCTTCGCTCGGCGTCATCTCCGGCGGCCGGCCTCCCGGCCGCCGGATTCGTCTTCGGCTACACTTCTCCCCTGTGACGCTCGTCTTCGCCGTCCTCATCGGCCTCGCCATCGGCAGCTTCCTCAATGTCGTGATCGCGCGCCTCCCGGAGCGGCGCAGCCTGCTTCGCCCGCCGTCGGCGTGCCCCGGCTGCCGCGCGCCGATCGCGTGGCGCGATAACATCCCGCTCGTGTCGTTCGTCGTGCTCCGTCGGCGCTGCCGCGCGTGCAGGATGACGATCCCGTGGACCTATCCCCTGGTCGAAGCCGTGACCGGAGCGGGCTTCGCGATCGCTTGGGCGAGGTTCGGCGCCACCTGGGACTTCGCGGTCGGGGCCGTCCTGATTTCGACGCTGATCGCGATCACTGTGATCGATCTGAAACACCAGATCATCCCGGACGTGATCACACTGCCCGGCATCCTGGCGGGGCTGCTCGCCAATCTGGGCACGGGACGCCTGGCCTGGACCGAACCGGTCATCGGGATCCTGGCCGGCGGCGGGCTCTTCTTCGCCATCATCGTGGCAAGCGGTGGCGGCATGGGCGGCGGAGACATGAAGCTCGGCGCGATGCTCGGCGCGTTTTTGGGCTGGAAGGTCATGCTCTTCGGCCTTTTCGTCGGTGTGCTCCTCGGGGGCTTCTTGGCCGTCGTGCTCATGGTCTCCGGCCGGCGCGGCCGGAAGGATCCCATCCCGTTTGGTCCTTTCCTTGCAGCCGGCGGTGTAGCAGCGCTGCTCTGGGGGGAAAGGGTCGTCCGATGGTACGTGAACGGTTTCGGCGGATAGGGCGGCGTGGCTTCGGCACGCTCGAGATGGTCGTCGTCGTCGCGGTGCTCGGGGTCGTGGCGGCGACCGCGACGCCGAGCCTGCTCGCCGCGTGGCGCGCCTCCGCCTTCGCCGCCGGAGTCGTCGAGCTCTCGGTCGCGCTGAGCCGAGCGCGGCAGATCGCGGTCGCCGAAAACACGTCGGTGTGCGTGCAGCCCGTGGGTGCCGGCGTGCGGCTCCGGACGCGCGGCTGTACGGGCGCCGTGTGGACGGGACCCGGAACCGACCCGACCGGACTCATCCGGCTCTCCGGCGACCTCGACGTCGCGGGCGAGGGCGCGATCGTCTTCACCCACCTGGGCGGAGCCGTGCCGGCGGGCACGCTCACGCTGAGCGATCGTGTCACCGGCCGCGCGCGCCGCGTCGTGGTCGCGGCCACCGGGCAGGTGAGCGCGCCGTGACGGGTGAGCGGGGTTTCACACTGGCCGAGGTCCTCGTCGCCAGCGTGATCGTCGCCGTCGGCCTGAGCGCGGTGGCCTCCGGAATGACCGGCGCCGCGCGCGCCGTCGCGACGGCGCGCGCCGAGACGACGGCGGTCCTCCTCGCGGAAGCGCGTTTCGAGGAGCTGCGGGCGGCGGCGCTCGCGGACTGGTCCGGCGCCGCGCTGGCGGGCGGAACGTCGAGTGAGCTCGTGCCGGGAGGCTACCACCGCCAGACGACCATCACGGACGACACGGACGCGCTCGGTTGCGTGCTCTCGTGCAAGCGGGTCCATGTCCGGGTCCAGGCGCCGGTCGACGGCTCGCGCGGCCACGCCCCCACGGTGGACCTCGTGACCGTCGTCACGCGTCGGCGCTGATGGCGCTGGTCCTGTCCCTCACGGTCCTGCTCGGCGTGACCTCGATGGCGCTCGCGCTGCTCGCGATCGGCCTGCTCGAGCCTCAGATCTCCCGGAACATGGCGGACGCCGCCCGTGCGCGTGGCCTCGCCGAAGCGGGGGTGGAGGTCGCCTATGGGCAACTCGGCGGGGCCGACGTCAACGCGCCGGGCGCCACATTCGCCATATTAGTGACGGCGGACCCGCGAGCCCCCTGGGTGACGCTCGCCGACGCGGTCCCCCCGGACGGGGCGCGCGGCGGAACGTACACCGTCCGGGTCAGGAACGACCTCGACCCCGCCGACCGGGGGCTGACCGGCCTACCGGCCGGGGCGGAAGCCGGAGAGAGCGCGGACCGGGACGGCAACGGCGTCCTCATCGTCCGGTCCACAGGCGCCTTCAACCGGTCGCGAGCGACGATCGAGGCCGTGCTGCGGCGGTCCCCGGACGGCGTCTCGCTCTTCAATCGGCGGGAACTGCCCTGAGCGCGGAGGTCGTTCCGGAACTCGAAACTGCGAGCGGTTGGGGGAGTCGTTCATTCCACCCCCAAGCCTTGTGGCTCCGAAAACATTTGCGACTCGGGAGGAGGCTCCTATACTACGTGCCCTGAGAGGAAAATGACTTGTTAAACAGGCTCTTCCGAAAGACGACAGAAGGCTTCGGGCTCGACATCGGGTCCAGCTGCGTCAAGCTGGTCCAGCTCAGCGCAAGCGGGGGCGCGCGACGTCTCACGGCGTTCGCGCACGTGCCCCTGCCCGCCGACACAGTCGCCGACGGCTCGATTCGTGAGCCCCGGACGGTCGCGAACGCGATTCGCGAGGCGGTCGCAAAGGCCGGCGTCAAGTCAGACCAGGCGGTCATCTCGATCTGCGGACGCGAGCTGATCATCAAGAAGGTCCAGATCCCCGAGGTGCCGGCCAAGGAAGTCAGCGACGTCGTCCAGCTCGAGGCCGAGCACCACATCCCGTTCGCGATCGACGAGGTGTTCCTCGACTACCACACGGTCGGCCGGCGGGAGGGGCAGCTCGACCTGATCCTCGTGGCGGTGAAGAAGTCCAAGGTGACGGAGTACATGAGCGTGGTGAAGGAGGCCGGGTACGCGCCCACCATCGTGGACGTGGACGGCTTCGCGCTCGGCAACCAGTACGATCTCAACAACCCCGGCGAGGCCAACGAGGCGGTCGCGCTGATCGACATCGGCGCCTCGATCATGAAGACCAACGTCCTGCGGGGCGGCTCGACGATCTTCGCCCGCGACATTCCCTTCGGCGGCAACAACTACACGCAGGCCATCGCGCAGCGGCTCAACATCCCGTTCGAGCGGGCCGAGGCGGCCAAGCTCGGCAAGAACGTCGGGGTGCAGTGGGAGACGCTGGTGCCGCCGCTCGAGGCGGTGTCGCGCGACCTGTCGCTGGAGGTGCAGCGGACGTTCGACTACTTCGCGTCGACCGCCGAGTCCGAGCGCATCGGCAAGATCGTGCTCGCCGGCGGGTGCGCGCAGCTGCCGGGCCTGAACGAGTACCTGTCCTCCAACTGGGGGATTCCGGTGGAGCTGGCGCGGCCGTTCGACCGGATCGAGGTGCCGCCGCAATACGCGGATGAGGTCAACGCCCTCGGCCCCGCCCTGGCGGTGGCCGTCGGCCTCGGGCTGCGCCGGCCGGGCGACAAGGACGAGCCGAAATGATCCGGATCAACCTCGCGCCGATCGAGGCCCGCCGGGGAGGCGGCGTCTCGCTCCCGAGCTTCAACCTCGGCATCCTCTTCGGCATCCTCGCCCTGCTCGCGCTCGCCGGGGTGGGCTTCACGTGGTACAGCCGCTCCGCGGAGGAGACCCGGCTCGCCAACGACGTCCGCAACGGCGAGATCGAGCTTCAGCGCCTCAAGGTGCAGCTCGGCCAGGGCGCGAACGTCAAGGCCCAGCTCGCCGAGGTCAAGGGCCGCGTCCAGCTCATCGAGCAGCTGACGAAGGACCAGGACCGGCCCCTCCGCTTGCTCGACACCTTCGTGGACATGGTGCCCAAGGAGCTCTGGATCACGTCCATGGAGGACAAGGGCTCGGGGCTCAAGATTGCGGGCACCGCCTTCACGGCGGCCGTCGTGTCGGAGTTCATGGCCAATCTCAAGACGTCGGGGAAGTTCAGGGACATCGAGATCGTGATCTCCAGGCAGGATCTGGCGAAGGCGACCAGCCCCGTCACCTTCGAAGTCACCTGCCGGTACGCGAGCTGACATGGCCGCCCCCGCGATCATCCAGAACTTCATCGACGGCCCGAAGCTCCCGAAAGTCGTCCTGGGCGTGGCGCTGCTCGTGGCGATCGTCGCCGGCGGCTACTATCTGCTGATCTCCCCGGTCGACGCGCGGATCGCCCAGCTCAGGACCAAGAACGCCGCGCTCCAGACCGAGCTGGCGCAGAGCCGGGCCGCCGTGGCCGAGCTGGACACGTTCCGTCGCGAGCTCGAGCAGCTACAAAAGCGCCTGGCCGCGCTCAAGGAGAAGCTGCCGCAGGAGCGCGAGACACCGGGGCTCTACAAGGCGCTCTCCGAGTCGGCTCAGAAGACCGGCCTGGGCGTCTCGCTCTTCCAGCCGCGGGAGGCGAAGCCGCGTGACTACGTCAACGAGCTTCCGATCACGCTGCAGGCCGAGGGCGGTTACCACCAGGTCGCGCAGTTCTTCGAGCTGGTGGCGCGCCTGCCGCGCGTCGTCAACGTGACCGAGATCAAGCTGACCGGTCAGCGCGGCGCCCGGACGGTGAAGGCCGACCTCATGCTGGCGACTTACACGTACCGCGCGGCTGCTGC
>JBOHQB010000281.1:0-4053 GCA_050731995.1 Candidatus Rokuibacteriota bacterium | reverse complement strand
CTGGACTCACCTTACTTCCTCGACGCTCCTCGTCGGGTGCTGCACGACGCTTCTCCTCGCGGGCCGCTCCGATCGGGTGACCGCCGTCGCCTGGGAGGCGCGTGTCGCGCGCTGGGCGCGCGTCGCCGTGCTGGTCGCGCTGGCCGCGGGTGTCGGAATGCTGGCGCTGCAGACCGCCGTGCTCGAAGACCGCGCGGCGGCTGTGCTCGAGGGCGCCTCGCTTCTCCGCGTGCTGCTCGAGACTCAGGGCGGCGTCGTCTGGCTCGTGCGCCACGGCGTGCTCCTGCTCCTCGCCGTGTTCCTCTGGATGAAGCTGGATCTCACGCGACGGATCGACTGGCAGCTCGCGCGCGCCGAGGCGGCCTTTCTCGCGCTCGCCGCGCTCGGCGCGTTCGCCGCCGCCGGCCACGCCGTCGGCGTCGAGCCCGACACGGCGTCGGCGGTCGTCACCGACCTCGTCCATCTGATCGCGACGGGCATCTGGGCGGGCGGCTTGGTGCCGCTCGCGGCGCTGCTCCGGAGCGCCTGCACCGAGGCGGGCGCCGACGCGCGCCCGTACGCCGTGCTGGCCGCGCGCCGCTTCTCGCTGCTCGCCGCCACGATGGTCGTCGTCCTCGCGGTGACGGGTGTGCTCAACTCGACGGTGGAGGTCGGCTCGGTCGCGGGGCTCGTCGGCACACGCCACGGCCGGCTCCTCCTCGCCAAGCTGGGCCTGCTCGTGCCGGTGCTGGTCCTCGGCTTCGCCAACCGGCGATGGCTCCTGCCCGCCCTCTCCGGCGACGGCGCCACGCTCGGCCGCCCCGCGATGCGGCGGCTCGCGGCCTCCGTCCTCGCCGAGGGTTCGCTGCTCCTGCTCGTCCTCGGGCTCGTGGCGGTGATGGGCATGACTCCCCCCGGCGCGCACGGCCAGCCCGCGTGGCCGTTCGCCTTCCGGCTCTCGGCGGACAGTCTCCAGCACACGCCGGAGATCCAGCCGCGGGTGCTCGTCGGCAGCCAGGTCGCGGTGCTCGGCGCGGTCGGCGTCCTCGCCGCGCTCGTGCTCCGCCGCGCGCTGCGGCTGCCGCTCCTCGCCGGCGCCGGCGTGCTCTTCGCGGCGGGCCTCGCGATCGCGCTGCCGCCGCTCGCGATCGACGCCTATCCGACGACGTACCAGCGCCCGGCGGTGCCGTACCAGGCGGCGTCCATCGCCGCCGGCGCGACGACATTTCAGGCTCACTGCGCCACCTGCCACGGGCCCGCCGGCGGCGGCGACGGCCCCGCCGGGCGAGCGATGTGGCCGCGCCCGGCCGACCTCCGCGCGCCGCACGTCGTGGCGCACACGGCCGGTGACCTCTACTGGTGGATCACGCACGGCCTCCGCCAGATGCCGGCCTTCGGCGAACGCTTGTCGCCCGACACCCGCTGGGACCTCGTCAACTTCATCCGCGCGCTCGGTGCCGCGGCGGCGGCGCGCAGTCTGGACACGATCGAGCCGGGCCGACCGCGCATCGTCGCTCCCGACTTCACCTTCGCCGTCGGCGGGATCCCGGCGCGAAGCCTAAAAGATTTCCGCGGCCGGCGGATCGTCCTCCTCGTCCTCTACACGCTGCCTGCCTCGCGGCCGCGGCTGGACTCGCTGGCCCGGCGCCAGCTCGAGCTCGTCACGCAGGGGCTGGAAGTCATCGCCGTGCCGATGGACGCCGCGCCCGACGCGATCCGGCGCCTCGGCCCGTCGCAGATCTTCTACGCGGTCGTCACGGAGGGCGCGCGCGACATCGTGGACACGTACCGGCTCTTCGCGCCTCGCGCTCAGCACGCCGAGTTCCTCGTGGACCGGCAGGGCTACCTGCGCGCGATCACGCGCGAGATGCCGGCCGACCTCGACGCGCTCACCGCCCAGCTCCGCGCCCTCAACGCGGAGAAGGTCACCGCCGCCGAGCCGCTGGAGCACGTGCACTGATGCGCGTCTGGCGCGCGGTGCTCCTCGTCAACCTGGCCCTGGTGATCGGACTGGGCTGGGGCTGGGTCACGTGGGGCCGCCGCGCGGAGCGTCTCGCGCGTGAGCTCGAGGTCGCGCGCGGCGCCGCCCCGCTCGGCGGCGAGCGCGTCTTCCAGGGCCATGGCCTCGTGCGCGCCACGCTGCCGGACATCGGCGTCGTCGTCATCAGCCACGGCGACATCCCGGGCTACATGCCGGGCATGACGATGGGATTCCGCGCCGATCCGCCGAAGATTGTCGAAAGGTTCCAGCCGGGAGACGCGGTACGATTCACGCTGAAGGGCACGCTGCCGTATCTGAATCTCTCCGCCATCGAAAGGGAGAAGTGAGTGTGAGGCATCGCCCGCTGCTCGCCGCCGCCGCGCTGACGCTCGGAGCCACGGCTCTCGGGGCGCCCGCGCCGGCCGCCACGCTGTACGTCACGAACACGAAGTCGGACTCGATCTCGATCATCGACACGAACACCTTCGAGGTCGTCGGCACGATCCCGCTCGGCCCCGGCAAGCCCAACCGCGTCGCCTTCCATCCCGACGGCCGGACCGCGTGGGTCGTCTACGACAAGAGCCACGACCTCGGCGTGGTGGACGCCGAGCAGAAGAAGCTCGTCCGGCGCGTGAAGATCGGCGGGAATCCCTACAACCTCGCCTTCACGCCCGACGGTCGTCACCTGCTCGTGCTCGACTGGTCGAGCGACACGAGTCAGGACGAGGTCATCTTCTACGACCTCGCGGCGCAGAAGATCACGGGCCGTGTCGAGGTCTCCACCTGGCCGGCGCACGGCGTCTTCTCGCGCGACGGCCGGCTCGTGTACGTCTCGGGCGAGACCGCCGGCGACGTCACCGTGCTCGACGTTGCGAAGCCGTCGATCGTCGCGCGCCACGTCCACGGCGGCGGCGACGCCATGGGGCTCGCGGTCACGGGTGACGGCAAGATCCTGTACGCGGCGGCCGGCGAGAACAAGGCGATCGTCAAGCTCGACACGGCGACCTTCAAGCCCGTCGGCACGATCGTCCTGCCCGGCATCGTCCACGAGGCGGTGCTGACGCTCGACGGCAAGTGGCTCTACACGACGCTCCGCAAGCGCAACCGGATCGCCGTGGTCTCGACCGCGGACGACAAGGTCGTCGCCGAGATCAGGCAGAAGGGCTATCCGGACCTCGTCATCATGGAGCCGTCGGGGCGCTTTGCCTTCGTCACCAACCGCTGGGCCGACCTCGTCTCGGTGATCGACGTCGCCGCGCACAAGGAGGTGCGGACGATCCCCGTGGGCAAGGCGCCGCACGGCATGGCGCTGCGGCCCCGCTAGCATGCGGACCGTGGCGGCCGGCGTCGTCCTCGCGCTCGCTCCCGCCGTCGCGGGGGCCGACCACGGCGCCGGCCTGCGCACCGAGGGCTGGAGCCCGCTGCTGACCGCGCTCGTCTTCGGCGGTCTCGCCTTCGTCGCCGGTGTCATCGTCGTGATCATCGTCACGGTCCTGACACGCGGAGAGTCGCCGTCGGAGTGATGGCCGCCGGGCCGCGCGCGGTCCTGGCCTGGACGGCGGCGTGCTTCGCCCTTCTGGCCGCCGGCGCGCTGACATTCGGCGCGCTGCCCGCTGACACCACCGTGCGCGAGGCGGTGCTGAGCGTGGCCGCCCCGTGGGTGGTCGGCGTCATGCGGATCGTCAACCGAGCGGGCGACTGGCGGGTGCTCCTGCCTGGGGCACTCCTCCTCTTCGTCGCGTTTCCCCGCGCGCGCGAGCGCTGGTGGACGTGGGCGGGCCTCATGGCGGCCGCGCCCCTCGGTGAGTTGGCGCTGAAGCACCTGGTCGGGCGCGCCCGCCCGGAGGACGCCTCGTTCGGCTTCCCCAGCGGCCACGCCACAGCAGCGGCCGCGTTCTTCGGCGGTGTGATCTACCTCGCCCGCGATCTGCCGCCGGCGCCGCGCGTGCTCGTGCGCGGCCTCGCAGTGGTCGCGATCGCGCTGGTCGCCATCGCCCGTGTGGTGCTGCGGGCCCACTGGCCGTCGGACGCCCTCGCCGGCGTCGCCCTCGGCCTCGCCCTCGCCTCGGTCGCCGCGCTCCTCGCCGAACGTC
>JBOHQB010000280.1:0-3599 GCA_050731995.1 Candidatus Rokuibacteriota bacterium | reverse complement strand
CGCGAGGCCCGCGCGCAGCGCCGGCTCGGCCACGCCGAGCGCGCGTGCCGCCGCGACGGCGAGGAGCGCGTTCGACGGCTGGAAGGTGCCCGCGAGCCCGAGCTCGACGCGCGTCAGGTGGAAGCCCGGCCCCCGGCACTCGATCCACTGCGCCTCGGGCCGGCGCGACTCGAGGAAGACGACCAGGTCGCGCCCCTCGAGCAGCAGCTCCACCCCGGCCTCGGCCGCGCGCGCGACGAGCACCTCCGTCGCGGCGGCGTCCTGCGCCGCGGCGATCGCCAGCCCCGCGCGGATGATCGCCGCCTTCTCCGCCGCGATCGCCGTGAGCGTCGCGCCGAGCACCTCCTGGTGGTCGAGATCGATGCGCGCGATCACGGTCGCCGCCGGGACACCCACCGTCGTCGCGTCCAGCCGGCCGCCGAGACCGACTTCGAGCACCGCGACGTCCACGGCCTCGCGCGCGAAGTGGTCCAGCGCCATCGCCGTCGTGGCCTCGAACATCGTCGCGTCCACGCGCGCCACGAGGGTACCGACCGCCTCGACCCCGTCCACGACGGCGTCCTCGGGGATCGCCTCTCCGTCCACGCGGATGCGCTCGCGGAACGACACGAGGTGGGGCGAGGTGTAGAGGCCGACGCGCCGGCCCCCCGCGCGCAGGCACGCGGCGATCAGCGCGGCGACGGAGCCCTTGCCGTTGGTGCCGCCGACCTGGACGAGGGCGTAGCGCTGCTCCGGATGGCCCAGGGCCTCCAGCAGCGTCTCGATGCGCTCGAGCCCGGGGCGCATTCCCGCGTGCTCGCCGCCGCGGAGCGCGAGCACGCGGGCCACCGCCTCGGCATACGTCATGAACCCGGGTCGCGCGTGTCGGCGAAGAAGGCGAGCAGGCGCCGGAGCGTCTCCTTGAGGTCCCGGCGCTCGACGATCATGTCCACCTGGCCGTGCTCGAGCCCGAACTCGGCGCGCTGGAACCCCTCGGGCAGAGGCTGCCGGATCGTCTCGGCGATCACGCGCGGCCCCGCAAAGCCGATGAGCGCGCGCGGCTCCGCGAGGATGACGTCGCCCAGCATCGCGAACGAGGCGGTGACACCGCCGGTCGTCGGGTCCGTGAGCACCGACAGGAAGGGCAGCCGCGCGCGGCCGAGCTGCTCGAGCGCGGACGAGGTCTTCGCCATCTGCATCAGCGATAGGATCCCCTCCTGCATGCGGGCGCCGCCGGAGGCCGCCACGATGATCACGGGCATGTGCTTGGCGACGCCCTGCTCGATCGCGCGTGTCAGCTTCTCGCCGACGACCGAGCCCATGCTGCCGCCGAGGAAGCCGAACTCGAAGACGCAGAGCACGGCCGGCAGCCCGCCGATGCGCGCGATGCCGGTGACGACCGCGTCTTCGAGCGCGGTCTTCTGCCGGGCGGACTTGACGCGGTCCCGGTACTTCTTGCTGTCCTTGAAGTTGAGCGGGTCCCCGCTCACGAGCCCCGTGTGCTGCTCCTCGAAGCTGCCGGGGTCGGCGAGGAGCGCGATGCGCTCGCGCGCGCCGATACGGAACGGATAGTGGCACTTGGGGCACACGCGCCCGGCGCGCTCGACCTCGGCGCGGTACATGATCTCCTTGCACGACTCGCACTTGATCCACTGCCCCTCGGCGATGTGGACCTTTTTCGGGGTGCCCTCGGTCTCCTCCGGCTTGCGCTTGAACCAGGCCATGGGGGATCTAGCGTCGGCCTCTCGATGGCCGGGGGGGTTCGGGGGGGGTCGCCCAACCCGACTTCAATCCCGCTTTCAGCTCGGCGATGAAGCGGCCGACGTCGGCCACCAGTGTGGCGCTCCCGGTTTTCTCCTCGACCATCCGGACGATGGCCGAGCCGACGACGACGCCGTCGGCGAGCCGGCCGACCGCGCCGGCCTGCTCGGGCGTCGAGATGCCGAAGCCGACGCACACGGGCTTCTCCGTCACCCGCCGCAGCGCGCCGACCTGTGCGCCGAGCTCGGGCGGCAGCGCGCGCCGCTCGCCGGTGACGCCGGTGAGCGAGACGAAGTAGATGAACCCGCGGCTCTGTCGCGCGATGCGCCGGACGCGCTCCGGCGTGGACGTCGGCGCGACGAGCTGGACGAGGTCGAGGCCGGCCGCCTCGGTCTCCGCGGCGAGCGGGCCCGCCTCCTCGAGCGGCAGGTCGGGGACGATCACGCCGTCGGCGCCCGCGTCGGCCGCGGTCCGCGCGAAGCTCTTCAAGCCGAACGCGAGCACCGGGTTGTAGTAGGTGAAGAGCACGATCGGCACGCGCGCCTGCGCACGCAGCGTGGCCACCGTCTCGATCACCCGCGCCAGGCTCGTGCCGGCCGCCAGCGCGCGCACCCCCGCGCGCTGGATCACGGGACCGTCCGCGAGCGGGTCCGAGAACGGCACACCCAGCTCGATCACGTCGGCGCCGCTGCGCTCGGCCTCGACGACGAGTCGTCGCGTCTCGGCCAGCGACGGATCCCCCGCCATCAAGTAGACGACGAGGGCGCGTTCGCCTCGCGCGCGCAGCCCCGCGAACGTCGCGTCGAGCCGGCTCACGCGAGCTCCTTGCCGAGGGCCCTGGCCACGACGTGCACGTCCTTGTCGCCGCGCCCGGAGAGGCCGACGACGATCGCCTTCGAGCGCGGCAGCGTCTTGGCCAGCCGCATCGCGTGCGCGACGGCGTGCGCGGACTCGAGCGCCGGCATGATGCCCTCTAGCTTCGTCAGCGCCTGGAAGCCCTCGAGCGCTTCCTCGTCGGTGATGGAGACGAATTCGAAGCGCCCGGCGTCGCGGTAGTACGCGTGCTCGGGGCCCACGCCCGGATAGTCGAGGCCGGCCGAGATCGAGTGCGCCACGGCAATCTGGCCGTCGTCGTTCTGGAGCAGGTAGCTCATGCAGCCGTGGAGCACCCCGATCGCGCCCGCGGTCATGGAGGCGCCGTGGCGTCCCGTCTTGATCCCCTCCCCGCCTGGCTCGACGCCGACGATGCGAACCGTCCGGTCTCCGATGAACGGATGGAACAGCCCGATGGCATTGGAGCCACCGCCCACGCAGGCGACGAGCACGTCGGGGAGGCGCCGCAGCGCGCGCCGCGCCTGACGGCGCGCCTCCCGGCCGATGACCGTGTGGAAATCGCGCACCATCATTGGATACGGATGCGGGCCGAGGGCCGAGCCGAGCAGGTAGTATGTCGTGCGAACGTTCGTCACCCAGTCCCGCAGCGCCTCGTTCACGGCGTCTTTCAGCGTCTTGCTGCCCGACTCCACCGGGATGACCTTGGCGCCGAGCAGCCGCATGCGGAAGACGTTCAGCGCCTGGCGCTCGATGTCCTCGGCGCCCATGTACACCTCGCACTCGAGACCGAGAAGTGCGGCCGCCGTGGCCGTCGCGACGCCGTGCTGGCCCGCGCCGGTCTCGGCGATGACACGCGGCTTCTTCATGCGCTGCGCCAGGAGCGCCTGGCCGAGCACGTTGTTGATCTTGTGCGCGCCCGTGTGACACAGGTCCTCGCGCTTGAGGTAGATCCGTGCACCGCCGCACTGCTCGGTGAGCCGCGCCGCGAAGTAGAGCGGCGTCGGGCGCCCCGCGTAGTCGTGGAG
>JBOHQB010000279.1:0-4420 GCA_050731995.1 Candidatus Rokuibacteriota bacterium | reverse complement strand
GCCAAGCCCTGCCCAACGTCCCGACGCCGGCCTTGGTACCTGACGATCCGGTCTGCGCGCTGCGGGTCACGCACGAAGCGCAGGGCTTGCACATCAACGGGCGGACATCGTTGCCTCTCTGGCAGGGCGAGCGCCTTGACGTCGGTTATGCGAACGATGTGCTGCATCCGCTCGCCAGGTGACAAATCCTGCGCTTAGCGGTACGGTGTCGGCGCTCCGCACACTATGACTTCGCAATCCTGGATCGGCCGGCCCGTCAAGCGCGTGGAGGACGCGCGCCTCCTGACGGGTCGGGGCACCTTCATCGACGACCACCCGCCGGTGGGCAATCTGCACCACGCGGCGATCGTGCGCTCGCCCCACGCCCACGCGCGGATTCTCGGCTACGACGTGGCGGCGGCCCTCGCGATAGATGGTGTCGTCGGCGTCGTCACGGGCGCCGACGTGGCGAAGGCGTGCAAGCCGTTCGGCGTCGGCGTGACCGCGCCCGTCCACTACTATCCGACGGCCACGGACAAGGCCCGCTTCGTCGGCGAGCCCGTCGCGGTCGTCGTCGCGCGCGACCGGTATCTCGCAGAGGACGCGGCCGACGCGGTCGTCGTCCACTACGAGCCGCTGCCCGTCGTCGTCGATCCCGAGAAGGCGCTCGAGCCCTCGGCGCCGGTGCTCCACGAGGCCGTCGGCACGAACCTCGCGGGTCACCGGCGACTCGTCTACGGCGACCCCGACGGCGTGTTCGGGGATGCCGACGTGGTGATCACCGAGCGCTTCAGGTTCCCGAAGTACGGCTCCACGCCGATAGAGACGTACGGGATCATCGCGCGGTGGGACGCGCTCGACGGGGTCCTGACCGTCTGGTCGAACTTCATGGGGCCGTTCATCATGCATCCGCTCACCGCGCGGGTGCTCGGGCTCCCGGAGAACAAGCTCCGCTTCATCGTGCCGCCGGACATCGGCGGCTCGTTCGGCATCAAGTCGTCGATCTACCCGTACATGGCGCTCATCGGGCTCGCCGCGATGAAGACCGGCGTGGCGGTGAAGTGGATCGAGGACCGCCGCGAGCACCTGCTCGCGTCCTCCAGCGGGACGGACCGGATCGCGTACCGCGAGCTGGCGGCGAAGAAGGACGGCACGATCCTCGGGATGCGCTTCCGGTGGCTCGATAATGTAGGCGGCTACATCCGGAGCCCCGAACCAGGCTGTAGTTTCCGCCCAACTGGAAATTTCGTTGGACCTTACCGCTTTCAGAATCTCGAAGTGGATGCTTCTGTCGTCATGACCAACAAGAGCCTCACGGGCCCGAACCGCGGCTATGCGTGCGGCCACCTCTACTTTGAGACCGAGGGGATGATCGACCGGCTCGCGGAGAAGCTGGGGCTCGATCCGGTGGAAGTACGACGCAGAAATCTGATAGCGCCGGAGCAGATGCCCTACCGGACGCCGACCGGGGGTCTCTACGACAGCGGTGACTACCCGAAGGCCTTCGAGAAGGCCCTGGCCCTGGCGAAGTACGACGAGCTTCGCCGCGAGCAGGCGGCGGCCCGGACGGCGGGGCGGCATGTCGGCATCGGAGTCGCGCTCGCGGTGGACCCGTCCGTGTCGAATATGGGCTACGTCGCGACGGCGCTCGACCCGCAGTTCCGCGCCAAGCCCGAGTACCTGCCGAAGTCGGGCGCCGTGGAGTCGGCAACGATCAAGATCGACCCGCTCGGGCGCGTCATCGCGATCCTCGGTACGACGCCCCAGGGACAGGGGCACCAGACGATCGTGTCGCAGATCGTCGCCGACGAGCTGGGGCTGACGCCCGAGGACGTGACGGTCGTCGACGAGATGGACACGTTCACCCGCGTCTGGTCGATCTCTTCGGGGACGTACTCGAGCCGCTTCGGCTCGATCGGCACCTCCGCGGTCGCGCTCGCTTCCCGGAAGCTCAAGGCCAAGCTCGTCGAGTACGCGGCGCACCTGATGGGCGTGGTGAAGGACGACGTCGAGTTCCGCGACGGGGGTGTGCACCCGAGGCGGGGCAAGGGGCCGGCGTACTCGATCAAGGACCTCGCGGGGCGCGCCCACTGGAACACCGAGTCGCTGCCGGACGGCATGGAGCCCGCGCTCTCGGCGACGGCCGTCTTCGGCTTCACGGTGGCGAAGGCCGTCGACGCCGAGGACCGCGTCAACTCCTCCAACACCTACGGCTTCATCGCCGAGGTGATGATGGTGGAGGTGGCGCCCGACACGGGCGCGATCAGGATCCTCAAGTACGTCACCGTCCACGACGCCGGCACGATCATCAACCCGATGATCGCCGAGGGGCAGATCTACGGCGGCGCGCTCCACGGGCTCGGCGGCGCGCTGTACGAGGAGCTCGCCTACGACGACGACGGCCAGCTGCTGACCGGCACCTTCATGGACTACCTCGTGCCGACGGCGAGCGAGGCGCCCGAGATCGAGATCGCGCACGTCGTCTCGCCCTCGCCGCTGACGCCGCTGGGCTCCAAGGGCCTCGGCGAGTCGTCGTCGATGACGGTGCCGGCGGCGATCGCCAACGCGGTGAGCGATGCGCTGGCGCCGCTCGGGATCCGGATCAACGAGCTGCCGATGACGCCGGGCCGGATCCACGCGCTGATCGAGCGCGCGCGGGGGAAGGCGTGAAGCCGCCGAAGTTCGACTACCACACGCCCGCATCCGTCGAGGAGGCGCTCGGCCTGCTCGCGCGCTACGGCGGCGACGCCAAGGTGCTCGCCGGGGGCCAGAGCCTGGTGCCGCTCCTGAACTTCCGGCTCGTCCGCCCGGCCGCGCTCGTTGACCTCAACCGCATCGGCGCGCTCGCCGGCGTGCGGGAGCACGACGGGCAGGTGCGATTCGGCGCGATGACGCGCCAGCGCGTCATCGAGTTCTCGCCGGTGGTCGCGCGCCGTCTGCCGCTCCTCACCGAGGCCACACGCTGGGTCGGGCACCTGCCGATCCGCTCGCGCGGGACCATCGGCGGCTCGATCGCCCACGCGGATCCCTCGGCCGAGTACCCGACCGTGCTGACCGCCCTCGACGGCGAGGTCGTCGCGCACGGGCCGAAGGGCGAGCGGGTGATCGAGGCGGGCGACCTCTTCGAGACGTACCTGACGACGTCACTCGCCGCCGACGAGATCCTCACCGAGGTGCGGCTACCGGCGATGGACGCGTCGGCGGGCTGGGCGTTCGAAGAGTTCGCGCGGCGGCACGGCGACTTCGCCATCGTCGCGATCGCGGCGCTGGTGAGTGAGCGGAACGGGCGCTGCACGGCGGCCCGGCTCGCCGCCGGAGGGGTCGGCCCCACCCCGGCGCGCCTGCGCGACGCCGAGGCGATCTTGGAATCCGACGGCCTCGGCGACTCGGCGATCGAGGCGGCGGCAGGCCGCGCCGCGGAGTTGGTCGAGCCGGACTCCGACATCCACGGCTCAGCCGACTACCGGCGGAGCCTCACGCGCGTGCTCACGGCGCGCGCGTTGAAGCGCGCGCGCGAGCGGGCGCGCCGGGATCCGGCCCGTGGATAGTCCCGTGCCCGTCCGGCTGACGGTCAACGGCGCCGCGCGCGAGGGGCGCTGCCCGGTGCGCAAGCTGCTGGTGGACTTCCTGCGTGAGGATCTCGGGCTCACCGGCACGCATGTCGGCTGCGAGCATGGCATCTGCGGCGCGTGCACCGTGCTCGTCAACGGCGAGGCCGCGCGCTCGTGTCTCATGCTGGCCGTTCAGGCGGACGGGGCCGAGATCCTCACGGTCGAAGGGCTCGCGCGCGACGGCAAGCTCCACCCGCTTCAGGAAATGTTCCGCGAGCACCACGGGCTTCAGTGCGGCTTCTGCACGCCGGGCATGCTCCTGACGGCGCTCGATTTCCTGCGCGTCAATCCGGATCCGACCGAGGCCGAGATCCGGGAGGGGATCTCGGCGGTGCTGTGCCGCTGCACGGGGTACCACGGCATTCTCAAGGCGGTGCAGGCCGCGGCCCCGATCGTGAGGGCTTTGCGCAGCGGAGCGTGACGCTCAGGCCGGCCCGAAGCCGATGGCGGTCCGGTCCTTCGAGGTGAGCGGGCGAAAGCGGACGCGGAGACCGATCGCGAGCGCGTCGAGCGGGACGTCCACGACGCGGGCGAGGATGGACACGCCTTCCTTGAGCGCCACGGCCGCGATCGCATACGGCGCCTCGCCGGCGTGGGCGCGCGGCGCCACGCGGATCACGGTGAACGAGGCGATCGTGCCCTCGCCCGAGAGCGGAACCGCCTCCCACCCGCGCGCCCCGCACGCGGGGCAGAACTCCTTGGGTGGGATCGCGAGAGCGCCGCACTTCGCGCACCTCACGCCGGTCAGCCGGCCCTCGCGCGCGCCCGCGAAGAACTGGCTCAGCGTGACCGTCGTCTCAGTCACGACCGAAGAGGCTCACGAGGACCGT
>JBOHQB010000278.1:0-1922 GCA_050731995.1 Candidatus Rokuibacteriota bacterium | reverse complement strand
CCGCCGGCGCACGGCCCCATGATGGCCGAGATCTGGGGCACGACGCCCGAGGCGAGCGTGTTGCGCAGGAAGATGTCGGCGTAGCCGCCGAGCGACGCGACGCCCTCCTGGATGCGCGCGCCGCCCGAGTCGTTCAGCCCGATGATCGGCGCGCCGGTCTTCATCGCGAGGTCCATGACCTTGCAGATCTTCCGCGCGTACGCCTCGCCGAGCGAGCCGCCGAAAACGGTGAAGTCTTGGGCGAAGACGAAGACCGGGCGACCGTGGATCCGTCCCGAGCCCGTGACGACGCCGTCGCCCAGAATCCTTTGCTCCGCCATGTCGAAGTCGTGCGTCTGGTGGACGACGAACTTGTCGATCTCGAGGAACGAGCCGGGGTCGAGCAGGAGCTCGAGCCGCTCGCGCGCCGTCTTCTTGCCGGCCTTGTGCTGTCGCCGCACGCGCTCCTCGCCCCCGGCCGCTTCCGCCTGGGCGTGACGGCGGCGCAGCTCGTCGAGCCGGTCCCCGGAAGGCATGGCTCCAATGCTGGACTCGGGCCCGTCGAAAGTCAACGGATTCATTGACTTTCGCGGCGTTTGCACCAATAATCCGAGCCCCATGCCGTCGTGGATCCAGCTCGTCCTCCTGGCCGCCGTCGTCGCCGTCGCGGCGGCCCTGGTCCTGGCGCTGCTCTCACTGCGCCGGGCGGCGCGGCGCGCGGACGGCGTGCTCGCCATCGTCGAGCAGGAACTGCGCCCGCTGATCGGGCAGGCGCACGGGCTCATCGACGACGCGCGCGGTCTCACGCGCGAGACGACGCGCGAGGTGGAGCAAGTCCGCCGCGTGACCGAGCGGCTCGAGGACGTCGCGGGCGCGGTGGCCCGGGTCGTCGTCGCGCTGAGCGGCCTGACGCGCGCGGGCCAGCTCGTGGGCGTGGCGACCGGCGTCAGGCGGGGCATCGACGTGTTCGTCCAACGCTTTCGGAAGGAGCGAGGAGATCACCATGAGTGAGCATCGGAGCGACGCGGCCGGATATCTGGGCTGGTTCCTCCTCGGCGGTGTGATCGGCGCGGCCGCGGCACTCCTGCTGGCGCCGCGGCCGGGCCAGGAGACGCGCGATCTGCTGGTCGAGCGCGGCGGCGAGGTCGCGAAGCGCGCGCAGGAGATGGCCACCGAGGCGCAGGGGCGCGCCGGCGAGTGGCTCGACAAGAGCCGCGAGCTGTTCGAGGAGCAGACGAAGCGGCTCCTGACCGCCTTCGAGGCGGGCCGCGACGCGATGCGCGAGGAGATCCAGAAGGGCAACGCCGAGCCGCGTGGCTGAGGTCGAGCTTCCCAACGAGACGGCCTTCGGCCGGCGCATCGCCCTCGTGACCGCCGTCTACGCCGTCGCGCGCTCTCCATCGCGTCGCTCGGCGGCAGCAACGCGATGAAGGAGATGCTGCTGGCCCAGCAGGAAGCCAGCAACCAGTGGTCGTTCTACCAGGCCAAGGTCGTCCGCGAGCACCTCAACCGCGGCAACAAGCTCGTGCTCGAGACGCAGCTCGCCGAGCCGAGCCGCCTCACGGGCGCCGAGCGCGCGAAGTACGAGACCCTCGTCCAGAAGTTCGCGGAGGAAGAGCGGCGGATGGGTGCCGACAAGAAGGAGATCGAGCCGAAGGCGCGCGCGCTCGAGGCCGCGCGCGACCGCTACCAGACGAAGGACCCCTACTTCGACTTCGCCGAGGTCCTGCTCCAGATCGCGATCGTGTGCTCCTCGGTCTCGATCATCGCCACGTCACGGCCGATGTTCTGGTTCTCGCTCGTTCTCGCCGTGCTCGGCAGCACGCTCGCGCTCAACGGATTCCTGCTCTTCGGCCGCCTGCCCTTCCTCCACGGCCATTGATCACATGGGGGGCCCCGACATGGCCCCCCATGCAACCTAACGGCCCAGCAGCGTCCCACCC
>JBOHQB010000277.1:0-3397 GCA_050731995.1 Candidatus Rokuibacteriota bacterium | reverse complement strand
GTCTGGGCCGGCGCGACGGCGTGCTGACCGGCGTCGAGCTGGCCGTCTACCGCGAGGGGCGCGAGCTGAAGCACCCGCGGACGGGCGAGGTCCTCGGATGCACCGAGCAGGCGCTCGGGCGCATGGTCGTCAGGCAGGTCTTCGAGGCGTATTCCACGTGCGAGCTCGTGGAGGGGTCCGACGTCAAGCCCGGCGACGAGGCGCGCGTCTCGGCGGGGAAGGTCAAGCTGACCGTGCTGCCGCTCGTGGAGGGCGTGCGGGACGGCCTCGTCGAGGCGGCGAGCCAGGAGCTGGTCGAGGCGCTCGCGCGCACGGGCCGCTTCCAGGTGGGCATGGGCGACGCGCTCGGGGTGAGCCTCGCCCAGGCGGGGGTCAAGCGCCAGGAGGCGCTCGAGGGCAAGGGGCTCGCCGGGCCTGCGGCGCGCCTCAAGGTCGAGAACCTCCTGCTGGTGTCCTTCACCCGCGAGCAGGGAAAGCCCTACATGGATGTCCGGCTCTTCGGCTTCCCGGGCACGAGCAATCTCCTGACGACCGCGATGTTCGTGCCGTCCCAGATCAGGGCGACGCCCCGAAACGAGCAGTTCTCCGCGGGGCGCCCGCGCGACAACCAGACGGCGATCCCCAAGCGCTCGCTGCTCGCGCGGCTGCTCACGGGGGAGCTCGACGCGGGGGCGTACTCGGCGGGCGAGCAGTCCATCCCGCTCAAGGAGGTCGCGAAGTTTCCGTACGTCATCGTCTCGATGGACGTCGCGGTCTCGCCGGTGGACAAGATCACGCGGGTCGTGCTGACGGAGGGCGAGAAGGTCTATCTCTACCGGCTGACCCAGGAGGGCGCCCTCGAGCCGGAGTGGACGTACTCGGCGGGCGCCCGCGGCCGGATCTTCGGCGTGCAGCTCGCCGACCTCGACGGCGACGGCCGCTTCGAGGTCGTCGCGAACCGGTACAACCCGAACCCGTCCATCCTGTTGACCTCCTTCATTCTCGGCCAGAAAGACGGCAAGCCCGTCGTCCTCGTCGACGACGTCGGCGAGATTCTCTACGCGGTGGACGCGGCCGGCGACGGCATCAAGAAGACGCTCTGGATGCAGCCCTTCCAGACGAACGGCTTCTTCAAGGCCGGCGACGTGACGCGCGTGCGGCTCGCGAAGGGCAAGCTCGTCCCCGAGGCGCGCGTGCGCGTGCCGAGCAACTTCCGCGCGACCGGCGCGACCTTCTCGAACATCAGCGGCAAGACCACCCGCGCGCTCGCCTACATCGACGAGTTCAACCGGATGCGGATCACGCTCGAGTCCGAGGACCTCTGGCGGTCGTCGTCGCCGCTCGGAACCGGGATGCCCAAGCTCGAGGTGGTGACCATGATCGAGCGCGGCGGGCGCTCGTTCATCTACGAGCCGCAGCCGATGCCCGTGTCGGTGGACCTGGACGGGGATGGCGTGGAGGAGATCGTCGCGCCGCAGAACCAGCTGCCCGGACGGCTCGCGGTCATCTACAAGGGGCCCGCCGGCTTCCGCTTCCAGACCGTCAACTCCGGCTTCGAGGGCACGGTCATGGCGCTGGGCGCCGTCCATAACGAGGGCGCCTCGCCGACGCTCGTCGTGGCCGTCGGCCGGTACTACGGCCTCCTCGGCCAGACGGGCGAGACCGCGCTCATCATCACCACGGGAGAGTGAGCCTCTCCGTCCTTCCGGCGGCGCCGAAGGCCCACGCCCTTTGAGCCAGATCAAGGCGGTGCGCGGCGTCCGCGACATCCTGCCGACCGAGACCGCGAAGTGGCAGCGACTTGAATCGGTCGCGCACCGCACCTTCCAGGCGTACGGCTACGAGGAGATGCGCCTACCGCTCTTCGAGCGGACCGAGGTCTTCGCGCGCTCGATTGGCGAGGCGACCGACATCGTCCAGAAGGAGATGTACACGTTCGACGACCGGGGCGGCGACTCACTCACGCTCCGGCCGGAGGCCACCGCCGGCCTCATGCGCGCGTACATCGAGCACGGCCTCCACGTCCTGCCCAAGCCCGTGAAGCTCTACGCGGTTGGCCCGATGTTCCGCTACGAGCGGCCGCAGGCGGGACGCTACCGGCAGTTCCATCAGCTCGACGTCGAGGCCCTCGGCGACGACCACCCGGCACTTGACGCCGAGGTCATCGCGATGCTCGTCGAGCTGTTCCGGGCGCTCGGGCTTGTCGACCGGCTCACGCTCGAGGTCAACTCGATCGGCGACCCCGCCGACCGCGTACGCTACCGCGGGCGGCTCCAGGCGTACCTGCGCCAGAACGCGGCGCACCTCTGCGCCGAGTGCCGCGATCGCGCCGAGCGCAACCCGCTCCGCGCGCTCGACTGCAAGATCCAGGGCTGCCAGCCGGTCCTCCAAGGGGCGCCGCGGCTCACGGACGACCTCTCGCCAGAGGCGGCCGAGCACTTCGCGCGCGTGCGCGCCTACCTCGACGCGCTGGGGCTGACGTATGTGGTGAATCCGAGGCTGGTGCGCGGCCTGGACTACTACGTGCGCACGACCTTCGAGCTGACGACGACGCATCTCGGGGCCCAGAACGCCGTCGCCGGCGGGGGACGGTACGACGGGCTCATCAAGCTCCTGGGTGGGCCGCCGGACCCCGGCATCGGCTTCGCGGTCGGCATGGAGCGAGTCGTCCTCCTGCTGCCCGAGCTTGGGCCGGAGGCGCTTGAGCACGGGCGGCCGCGCGTCTTCTTCATCCCGCTCGGCGACGCTGCGCTCCGGCGCGTGCTCCCTGTCGCGAACGGGTTCAGATCGCGCGGCCTGCGCGTGGAGGTGGGGAATGGGACCCGCAAGCTCCGGGGAGAGTTGGAGCGCGCCAACAAGCTCGGAGTGCCCCACGCGGTAATCGTCGGCGACGACGAGCTCGCGCGCGACGAGGCGATCGTGCGCGAGATGAAGACGGGGGAGCAGCGGCGCGTCCCGCTGGCCGCGCTTGCCCGCGAGTTGGCCACGCTGGCTGGACCCGCGTGAGCGCCATGCACCCGTACCGGACCCACACGTGCGGAGAGCTGCGGAGCGTGGACGTGGGCCACCCCGTCCGGCTCTCCGGTTGGGTGCACAGGAAGCGCGACCACGGCGGGCTGCTCTTCCTCGACTTGCGCGACACCTTCGGGATCACCCAGTGCGTGGTGAAGGGCGAATCGCCGCTCTTCGAGACGGCCGAGGCGCTGAGGCTCGAGACGGTGGTCACGGTCACGGGTGCCTGCGTCGCGCGCGCGCCCGACCAGGTGAACCCGCGCCTGTCGACCGGCGAGGTCGAGGTGGCCGTGGACGAGCTGGTGGTCGAGTCCGCCGCCGAGCCCCTGCCCCTCCAGGTGAACAGCGACGCGGAATTTCCCGAGGAGACGCGCCTCCGCTACCGGTTTCTGGACCTCCGCCGCGA
>JBOHQB010000276.1:0-12994 GCA_050731995.1 Candidatus Rokuibacteriota bacterium | reverse complement strand
CACCCCCACTTGGCTGCGCCCCTGATAAATTTATTCGTCGCGGGTTTTGTTCTGTAAACTCCGGCGTCTGGGCACGTCGTCGAAAGGGGCTACCCTAATCATTGGTTCGCGGGCGCGCTCGAGGCCGGCGACTACGCGGGTCTCCGCGCGGGGCCGAAGCGCACGCCGGAGGGGAAGTACCGTGGCGTCGGCGTGGCCGCCTACACCGAGTTCACCGGCATGGGATCCGGCACCTTCCGGCGGCGCGGCATGCGGCAGGTGTCGGGCTACGACGCGGCCACCGTCCGCGTCGAGCCGACGGGGGAGGTGCGCGGGTTCGTCAGCGCGGCGTCGCAGGGCCAAGGACACGCCACGACGCTGGCCCAGGTGCTCGCCGACGAGCTGGGCGTGGAGCTCGGCGCGGTGACGATCGTGGAAGGCGACACCGAGCGCTGCCCGTACGGCAGCGGCTCCTTCGCGAGCCGTAGCATGGTCGTCAGCGGCGGTGCGCTCGTCCTGGCCGCCCGCCGCGTGCGGGACAAGATCAAGACGATCGCGGCGCACATGCTGGAGGCGGCGTCCGAGGACCTCGTGATCGAGAGCGGCACGATCGCCGTGCGCGGCGCGCCGGGCCGCACGCTGACGCTCGCGGAGGTGGCGGGGCTCGCCTACCGGCCGGCCGGCGGCACGCTGCCGCCGGGCGTGGACCCGGCGCTGGAGGCCACGCAGTACTACGATCCGCCGCCCGCCACCTTCTCCAACGGCTCGCACGTGGCGGTGGTCGAGGTCGATCCCGAGACGGGCGTGGTGGCGCTCGTGCGGCACGTCGTCGTCGAGGACTGCGGCCGGATCGTCAACCCGATGATCGTGGACGGCCAGACGCACGGCGCGGTCGCGCAGGGGATCGGCAACGCGCTCTACGAGGAGATCGCGTACGACGCGAACGCCCAGCCGCTCACGACGACCTTCATGGACTACCTGATTCCCGGGACCATGGACGTGCCGCCGCTCGAGATCATCCACATGGAGACGCCGCCCGCGGTCAGCGTCAGCGGCTTCAAAGGCATGGCGGAGGGCGGGACGATCGGCTCGACGGCGGCGGTGGCCAACGCCGTCGCCGACGCGCTGGCGCCGCTCGGCATCGACGTCCGCGAGCTGCCGCTGACCCCGGATCGCGTCCATCGCCTCATCAAGGCAACACGCTCATGACACGCTCGAAACGTGTGGGGGTATAGTGTCCGAGCTCCCTGAGATGGAGGTGGCCCGATGAGAGGTCTAATAGCGGTTGCGCTCGCTGCCCTGGTCGTCGTCGGGTGCACGACCGTCGCCCGAACCGGCTACGAAACCGCCACGGACGAGCGGTCGCTCGCGACGCAGACGGCCGACACGAAGATCGCCGCGACGATCAAGAAGAATCTCCTCGAGTCGAGCGTCAAGGGCACCGGCGGTCTCGACGTGTTCTGCCGGAACGGCAGCGTCGTCGTGGCGGGCGTAGTGGAGCGCGGCTCGCAGGCCGGGTCGGAGGCGGTCGCCATCGCCCGTCGCGTGGACGGGGTGAAGCGTGTCGACACCTACTTCGTCCCCGATCAGCCGTCCTCCGTGAGCGACTTCACGATCAAGCAGAAGATCGGCGCCAAGCTCGTCGGAGACGGCGATCTCAAGGCGGGTCAGGTAGACATGTCCGTCGTCGCGGGCCACGTCGTGCTCGTCGGGGTCGTCAGCAGCAAGGCGAAGGTCGACAAGATCGTCGCCCATGCCCGATCGACGGACGGCGTGGTGGCCGTCAAGTCGTTCATTCAGATCGGCGGACAGTAGGACGCGGTGCGTCGTGACCGCATGATCGCCAGGCGTCTCGCCTACGCGGCGCTCGTCGTGACGGACGTGGCGGCGACCGCGACCGTGCTCGCCCGCGACTTCGGCCTGCGCCGCACGGACTGCGCGCGCGGTGCCGGCGGGGGAACCGCGCCCGTCTTCGCCGTCGGCACGAGCGCGGTCGCGCTCTTTGCCCCGGACGATCCCTTCGTCGGCGGGCGGGCGAGGCCCGGCGTCCACCACATCGCCCTCGAGGTGGACGACCTGGCGGCCGCCGTGCGCCGCTCGACGGAAGCCGGCGTGCCCGCGTCCGACGCGGAGCCGGGCGCGGGACTCCGGGGCGCGCGCCGGCGGCTGCTCGATCCCGCGGCCACCTCCGGCGTCCTGACGTACCTGTCGGAGCCACTGGGTCTCGATGCCGCGCCGTCGAGCTGGGTCGAGCGGATCGACCACATCGGTGTCGCCAGCGCCGACAACGCGGCGGTCCTGAACGCGTTCGCGACGCGGCTCGAGTGCCCACTCGAGAGCACGCAGACCGACGTCGAGGTGCAGATCGCGGTGGAGAGCTTCACCTCGGACACGTACGGCGTCGTGTACCACACACGCCCGCCGCGGCCGGTCGGAGGGCTCAGAGTCGCCTTCGTCACGATCGGCGATTGCGAGCTCGAGCTGCTCCAGGATCTCGATCCGCGCCAGGGCGCCCGCGTCGCGCACGACCGCGCCGGGACCACGCAGCAGGACCAGGGCGCGATCGCGCGGTTCGTCGCCGTGCGCGGAGCGGGACTGCATCACCTCGCGCTGAAGGTTGCGGACATCAACGGCGCGCTCGCCCGCCTCGCGCGCGCCGGGCACGCCCTGATCGACACGGTCGGACGGCCGGGCTCGCGCCGCGCGCTGATCGGCTTCATCCACCCGAAGAGCCTCAACGGCGTCCTCGTGCACCTCGTGCAGCGCGAGCCCTGACGGAGCCGGCTCATGAAGCGGAGCACCGAGCGGATCCTCACGACGCACACGGGAAGCCTGCCCCGGCCGACTGATCTGACGGCGATGCTCGAGGCGCTGGACGCCGGCACCGCGGGCGATCCTGCCGCACTCGAGGCCCGCGTGCGCCGGGCGGTCGCCGACGTCGTGCGGCAGCAGGTGGACGCGGGCGTGGACGTCGTCAACGACGGCGAGCAGGGCAAGGTCGGCTACTCCACCTACGTGCGGCATCGTCTCACCGGGTTCGGCGGGCAGAGCACGGTCCCGGTCAGCCGTGCGGACTGGGCGGACTTTCCCGAGGCCGCGGCGCGCGGCGAGCGGCGCTCGGCGGTGGCGCGCCCGACGTGCGACGGCCCGATCGACTGGAAGGACCGCGGCGCCGTGCAGAAGGACGTCGCCAACCTGCGCGCCGCGCTGGACGGCGTCCAGCCGGCGGAAGCGTTCATGACGGCCGCCTCGCCGGGCGTCATCGCGCATTTTCTGAAGAACGAGCACTATCCGAGCCGCGAGGCGTATCTCGCGCGCCTGGTGGACGTCATGAAGGAGGAGTACGACGCCATCCACCGGGCGGGGTTCGTGCTCCAGGTGGATTGCCCGGATCTCGCGATGGGGCGGCACCTGGCGTTTTCGAGCCTGAGCAACGCGGAGTTCGTCGCGATCGCCGAGGCCAACGTCGAGGCGCTGAATCACGCGCTGCGCGACATTCCGCCCGACCGGATGCGCCTGCACCTCTGCTGGGGCAACTACGAGGGCCCGCACCATCGCGATATCCCGCTCCGCGAGATCCTGCCGGTCGCGCTCAAGGCGCGGCCGCGGGCCCTGTCCTTCGAGGGCGCCAACCCGCGCCACGAGCACGAGTGGATCGTGTTCCGGGAGATCCGGCTGCCGGACGATCGCGTGATCATCCCCGGCGTGCTCGACTCCACGACCAACTTCATCGAGCACCCGGAGCTGGTTGCGCAGCGGATCGTCCGCTACGCGGAGATCGTCGGGCGCGAGCGCGTGATCGCGGGCACTGACTGCGGCTTCGCGACCTTCGCGCGGTCCGTCAACCAGGTCGAGCCGGAGATCGCGTGGGCGAAGTTCTCCGCGATGGCCGAGGGCGCGCGACTCGCGTCGGCGCGGCTCTGGCGCTGACCCACGTGCGGCGGGCGGCGGGGCTGGTCCTTCTCGCGGCGATCCTCGTCCAGGCGTGCGCGTCCGTCGGCCGGACATCCAGCGGCGCGAGGCGCAGCGAGGTGAAGTTCGCGTCGCTCGACGCCACGGCGACGCAGCCCGCGACGATGCTCGACGGCTACCTCTTGAAGCCCGCGGGCGCGGGACCGCATCCGGCGCTCGTGTTTCTGCACGGCTGCGGCGGCCTCATCTCGAGGAGCGGCTCGATCCAGGCGCGTGAAACCGACTGGGCCGCGCGTCTCACGGCGCTCGGCTACGTCGTGCTGATGGTCGACAGCCTCACGCCGCGCAACCAGGGCGAGATGTGCTCGCAGAGCGGCTTCAAGCTTCCGATCTATCTGAGCCGGCCGAAGGACCTCTACGCCGCGCTCCGCTATCTCCAGGCGCAGCCCGACGTCCGCCCCGATCGCGTCGGCGTGATGGGCTGGTCACAGGGCGGCGGCACGATCCTCCTCGGCATCCGCGCCGACAGCCTGGGCCGTCCCGCCGAGCTTCCGCACGGCGACTTCCGCGTCGCCGTCGCCTTCTATCCGGGCTCGTGCCGGGACAGGGTCCACCGCGTGCCGTGGACGAGCACGATCCCGCTGCTTGTTCTGCTCGGCGAGAGCGACAACTGGTCGCCGGCGGAGCCGTGCCAGGCCTTCGTCGCGGGAGCGGTGAGGCGCGGCTCCCCGGTGGAGCTGCGCGTCTACCCGGGCGCGTATCACGACTTCGACTGGCCCAACCTGTCCATGCGCAACCTCACCGCCTATCGGACCGCCGCCGGCGTCGTGCCGATCATCGCCACGGACCCGGTGGCGCGCGAGGACGCGCTCCTGCGCGTGCGGGACTTCCTGGCGAGGTATCTTGGGGACCGGACATGACTCTGCCGCTTGAGGGCATCCGCGTGCTGGACCTGGCCCAGATCGTCGCCGGGCCCTTCTGCGGCACGCTCATGGCGGAGTTCGGCGCCGAAGTGATCAAGACCGAGCTGCCCGGCAAGGGCGACGACCTCCGCCGGCTCGGCCCGACCGAAGGCGACTACAACTACTGGTGGGCGGTCGACAACCGGGGCAAGAAAGTCATCACGCTCGATCTGCGCACGGGGCGCGGCCAGGAGATCGTCCGCCGACTCGTTCCGCTCTGCGACGTGGTGCTCGAGAACTTCCGGCCGGGCGTGCTCGAGGGCTGGGGCCTCGGCTGGGAGGACCTCCATCGGCTCAAGCCCTCGCTGGTCATGGCGCGCATCACCGCCTTCGGCCAGACGGGGCCGCTGCGCCAGGGGCCCGGCTTCGCCGCGATCGCGTCGGCGTTCGGCGGCACGTGGTATCTCAACGGTCCCGCCGACCGGCCGCCGGCGCGGCCGACGCCCGTCTATCCCGACTACCTGACCGGGCTCTTCACGGCCTTCGGCGTGATGCTGGCGCTGCGCCACCGCGACGCGACGGGCGAGGGGCAGTGGATCGACGCCGCGCTCTACGAGTCGGCGTTCCGCATCCTCGAGTACACGCCGACGCTCTACGGCCGCAAGGGCGTCGTGCGCGAGCGCGGCAGCGTGCAGCACTCGGGCTGGCCCGGCGGCGCCTTCCAGACGAAGGACGGGAAGTGGCTCGTCTTCACCGCGCCGGCGCAGCACCTCTTCGAGCGGCTCGCCGCGATGCTCGGGCAGCCCGAGCTGCCGCGCGACCCGCGCTTCTCGAGCTACGAGGCGCGCGGGGCGAACATGGGCGAGCTGCTCGACGTCTGCGGTCGCTGGTTCTCGGCCCGCACGTACGCCGACGCCGTCGAGGCGCTGAGCGCGCACGACGTACCGCACTCGCCGATCGCGAGCATGGCGGACATCTTCGCCGACCCGCACTATCGCGAGCGCCGGACCATCATCGACGTCCCGGCCGAGGGCCTCGGCACGCTGCCGCAGCCGACGGTCGTGCCGCGCCTCTCGGCGACGCCCGGTCGCGTGACCCATGCGGGCCCGACGCTCGGCCGTCACACGGACGAGGTACTGGGCGGCCTTCTCGGGTTGACCGCCGCCGAGCTCACCGCGCTCCGCGCCGAGGGCGTGATCTGACATGTCGAGACTGATCCTCGCCCTCGTCGGCGTGCTCGCAGTGGCCGGCGTGGTCGGCGCGCACGCGCCGACGCCGGAACCGCCGCGCTCGCGCGGACTGGCCGGGACTCTGCTGGTCGCGACCGACAGCCTCCGCGACCCGCGCTTCGTGCGCACCGTCATCTATATGGTCCGCCACGACCCGTCGGGCGCGCTCGGGCTCGTGGTGAACCGGCCGCTCGGCACGACGCCGCTCGCGCGCCTGCTCGACAACATCGGCCGGAGCAGCGAGGGGGTGGGCGGGACGATCCCTCTTCACTACGGCGGCCCCGTGGAGCCCAAGCGCGGCTTCGTGCTGCACACGCCGGAGTGGACGAGCGAGGACAGCCGTGTCATCCAGGCGGGCGTGGCGTTCACCACCGATCCGGCGATCTTCGAGGCGATCGCGCGCGGCGCCGGCCCTCGCCGGCTGCTGGTCGCGCTGGGCTACGCGGGCTGGTCGCCCGGCCAGCTCGAGGGCGAGATCGCGGGCGGCGCCTGGATCACGGTCACTGCCGACGAGGCGCTGATCTTCGACGAGGACGCGGCGAGCAAGTGGGACCGCGCGATGGCGCGGCGGAAGATCACGCTCTGATCGACTCGAGGAGGCGCGCGATGCGATGCGCCGGCGTGACGGCGCTCGTGGTGTTGGTGACGCTCGGCCTGGCTTTGGCGACGGCCGTCACGGCGCAGCGGCCGGCCGACGGACTCGTGCCGAAGTTCAAGGTGGACCCGTTCTGGCCCAAGCCGCTGCCGAATCGCTGGCTGCTGGGCCAGGTCTCCGGCGTCGCCGTGGACGCGCGCGACCACGTGTGGATCGTGCAGCGCCCGCGCACGCTGACCGAGGACGAGCGGGGCGCCACGCTCACGCCGCCCAGGTCCGTCTGCTGCGTGCAGGCGCCGCCGGTCATGGAATTCGACGCCGAGGGCACGCTCGTCCAGGCGTGGCTGGCCGGCAACGGCGAGAAAGACCACCAGGTGCTGAAGTTCACGCGTGACGGAGGGTTCGTCATGCAGATCGGAAAGCCGGGCGCCTCCCGCGGCGACGGCGACGCAACAGATGCGCGCGGTCGCGGGCGTGGCTGGATCTCCAGAAATACGCCTACATGCGCGACGCGCGGCCGTCCGATCTCTGTCAGTCTCGCGACAACTGTGCGATCAGAGAGCTAGAAGGTTGACAGCGCCGGGCGGCCTGCCCGTGGAAGGATCGGTCCCACCAATCGGCTCGCGCGTGTACGTGAAGCCGGGGCGGTGGTAGGCTGAATATGTACACAGCGCGGCTCGTCGAAGGCCGCAGGAGGGGCGAATGAGAAAGGCCGCGTTCGTCTGGCTCGTCGCGATCATTCTCGTGCTCGCGGTCGCCGCTCCGAGCTTTGCCGGGAGTCGTGGTCACGGTCACTGGCGCGGCGGCACCCGCGTCGTCGTGGGGGTCGGCGTCGGCTTCGGGCCTTGGTGGGGTCCCTACCCGTGGGCTCCGTATCCTTATTATGGGTACCCGCCGTATCCGCATTATGGGTACCCGCTGTATCCGCCGTACGCCTACGGCCCCCCGACCGTCGTCGTCCAGCAGCCTCCGGTCTACGTCCAGCAGCCGCCGGCACTCGCTCCTCCGGCGCCACCGACGCCTCAGGCCTACTGGTACTACTGCCCGAGCATGAGGGCCTACTACCCCAGCGTCCCGTCGTGCGCCGAGCCGTGGGTGAAGGTGCCGCCGAGGCCTGAATGAGCGCCCGCACGCGCGCGGTCAGGTCCGGAGTGATGGCGCTCACGGCCGTGACGCTCCTGTCCGCGTGCGTGACGATACCGAGCGGACCGAGCGTGATGGTCCTGCCGGGTGACGGAAAGAACTTCGACCAGTTCCAGATGGACGACGGCGCCTGCCGTCAGTGGGCGATGCAGCAGACTGGGACGACCGCGCAGCAAGCCTCCAACGACTCCGGTGTCGCGTCGGCGGCGATCGGCACGGTCGTCGGCGCCGCGCTGGGAGCCGCGATCGGCGCCGCCGCGGGCAACCCGGCGATGGGCGCGGCGGTCGGGGCCGGCGCCGGTCTTTTCGGCGGAACCATGGCCGGCGCCAACAACGCCTACGCCTCCGCGGGGATGGTCCAGCGCCGCTACGATCACGCCTACATGCAGTGCATGTACGCGAAGGGCAACCAGATCCCGTTCTCGGGCCGCGCGCGCCCCTCCTACGCGCCGCCGGCCGCCGCGCCGAGCCAGCCGCCTCCAGCCGCCGTGCCGCCGCCGCCGGTCGGTCCGCCGCCGCCGCCTCCACCGGGCGCGGCGCTGCCTCTCCGCAGCTCCTAGCCGCCGCCGTCGCCTGACACGGACGCGGACGCGCGCGCGGGGCTATAATCCCCCGCGCCGTGATTACAGGCTCGCCTCGCCCGTCGAACAGGCTGCGGCTCGCACAGCCATGATTACAGGCTCGCCCGCCGAGCTCCTGGACGAAGCACAAGAGATCCTGAAGGACACGGTCGAGCTCCGCCGGCGCATCCACCGGCATCCCGAGCTCGGACTCACCCTGCCGCGCACGCAGGCCACGGTGCTCGAGGCGCTCGACGGGCTCGGGCTCGACGTGAAGACAGGTCGGCGCACGACCTCGGTGATCGCGCGGCTGACGGGAGGAAGACCGGGACCGACCATCCTCCTGCGCGCGGACATGGATGCCCTGCCGATGCGCGAGGACACGGGACTGCCGTTCGCCTCGGAGGTGGACGGCGCGATGCATGCGTGCGGTCACGACGCGCACGTGGCGATGCTCGCCGGCGCCGCGCGCCTCCTGACCCGACGCCGCCGGGAGCTCGCGGGCTCCGTGCTCTTCATGTTCCAGCCGGGCGAGGAGGGCTACCACGGCGCGCGCGTCATGCTCGAGGAGGGCTTGCTCGACGGCCCCGCGGCGCCGACGGGCGCCTTCGCGCTCCACGTCACGCACCGCCAGGCGGCCGGCGTCATCGCGACGCGCCCCGGCCCCGCCATGGCGTCGGGCGACACGATCCAGGTCGTCGTGCGCGGCAAGGGCGGGCACGCCTCCGCGCCGCACGATTGCCTCGACCCGATCCCGATCGCGTGCGAGATCGTGCAGGCGCTCCAGACGCTGGTCACGCGCCGCGTGAACGTCTTCGATCCCGCGGTCATCACGATCGCCAAGATCGAGGCCGGCACGACGCCCAACGTGATCCCGGAGACGGCGAGCCTGCTCGGAACGCTCCGCACGGTCTCCGAGGCCACGCGCGAGCGCGCGCTCGAGGGCGTCCGGCGCGTCGCCGAGGGCATCGCCGCGGCGCACGGCGCGGAGGCGGAGGTCGAGCTGACCCGCGGCTACCCCGTGACCGTCAATGACGCGGACTTCGCCGGGTTCGTCCTCGAGACCGCGCGCGAGCTGCTCGGCCCCGAGGGCACGCACGCGATGAGCCACCCGATCATGGCGAGCGAGGACTTCTCGTACGTGCTCCAGCGGGTGCCGGGCGCGATGGCGAACCTCGGAACGCGGCCCGCCGACGGCCCGGCGTTCCCGAACCACTCGAACCGGATGCTGGTGAACGAGTCGGCGCTGGCCACGGGCATCGCGATGCACGTCGCGGTGGCGCTGAGGTTCTTCGAGGGGGCGACGCGATGACCACGGCAGCCGAGCGGGACGCGCTCATCGGGGGCCTGGACCGGGTCGTGCAGGATGTCCTCGCGTACTTCGAGGGTCCGGGCCGCACGACGACGGCCCGGGTGGACCGCTGGCAGGCGCGCGACGTCCTCCAGCACTTCATCTACTTCCACGAGGCGACGGCCTGGGGCATCCAGTCCGCCGCGCAGGGCGGGCCGGTCTGGGCCGTGCCGGCGGATTCGGACGCGGTCAACGAGGTGTGCCGCCGCCTGCACGAGCACGAGACCTTCGACGAGCTGCTGACGCAGGTGCGGCTGGCGCACGCCCGGCTCCTCGGAGCGGCGCGGAGCGCGCCCGACCTCGACCGGCCCTGCTTCAAGCGCGCCGACGGCGAGATCCTGACGGGACGGCAGCGGCTGGAGCTGCTCGCGCGCCACTGGGGCGAGCACGTGCGCGAGCTGCAGGCGGCGTCGCGGGGCTGACGTGCCGGCGCCGCCCGCCGTGCTGACGCAGCCGATCACCGGACCCGAGGCGTGGCTCGGCCGGAACATGGCGTCGTCGACCGAGTGGATCCGGCCCGTGCCGCCGGCGGCGCTGTCCGAGCTCGAGGCCGCCCTCGGCGCGCTGCGACGGCGCGGGCTCGAATGGCCGAGCTTCACGCGCGACGACTTCCCGCTGCCCACGCTCGCGCGCGAGCTGGCCGCGGCCCTCGACGAGCTGGAGCGCGGGCGCGGCTTCGTCGTGCTCCGCGGCCTGCCCGTCGACCGGTACGACGACGGCGAGCTCAAGAATCTCTCCTGGGGCATCGGCGCCCACCTCGGCGTCGCGCGGTACCAGAACGCCGCCGGCGAGCTCCTCGGCGAGGTGCGGGACGAGAACCGCCGCTACGGCGAGGTGCGCGAACCCGCGATGGATGCGGCGCTCGGCCGGTCATCGCGGTCGAAGGCGCGCTCGGCCGGTCCGCTACGCTTTCACACCGACCGCTGCGACGTCGTGAGCCTCCTCTGCGTGCGGAAGGCGAAGGCGGGCGGCCTCAGCAAGATCGTCAGCGCCGTCACCGTCTCGAACGCGATCCTCGAGCGGCGGCCGGACCTCCACCGGCTCCTCTGTGAGGACTACCCCCGCAGCCGTCAGGGCGAGGAGGCGGGCGGCGAGCGGGCGACGTACGCGCTCCCGATCTTCGCGGCGCACGGGGGACGGTTCACGACGCAGTACTCGCGGACGTTCGTCGAGACGGCGCAAAAGCTTCCGCACGTGCCCCGGCTCAGCGCCGCGCAGGACGAGGCGCTCGACTTGCACGCCGCCGTCTGCGAGGAGCTCTGCCTGACGATGGATCTCCAGCCCGGCGACCTCCAGCTGCTGAACAACCATGTCATCTATCACGCGCGGACGGCCTACGAGGACGCCGACGGACGCGACGGCGACCGCCTGCTCCTACGCCTGTGGCTCTCGCCGCCCAACAGCCGTACCCTGCCGCCGGGGCACGACGTGCTGTGGGGGACGACGGCGCCCGGCGTGCCGCGAGGCGGGATCGCACAGGGAGGGACACAATGAGAGCCTTCAGCCGCCGGACGTTCCTCGCGGGCGCGGCCGCCGCCTCGGCCGTCGCCGTCGCCGCACCCCGGGTGCACGCGCAGAAGAAGGGCGGCACACTGCGATTCGTGCCGCACGCCGACCTCAAGATCCTCGATCCGATCTGGACGACGGCGTACATCACGCGCAACCACGGCTACATGATCTTCGACACGCTCTTCGCGATGGACGCTGACCTCAAGCTGCGGCCGCAGATGGTGGACAAGCACACCGTGTCGAAGGACGCGATGAAGTACTCCTTCACGCTGCGCGACGGGCTCAAGTTCCACGACGGGACTCCGGTGACGGCCGAGGACTGTGTCGCCTCGCTCAAGCGGTGGGGCGCCAAGGACGCGGTCGGGCGGCTGATGATGGCCTCCCTGAACCGGATGGCGCCGGTGGACCGAAAGACGTTCGTGATCGAGCTGGAGACGCCGTTCGGCCTCGTGCTGGACGCGCTCGGCAAGCCGTCGGCGAGCCCGTCGTTCATCATGCCGGCGCGGCTGGCGGCGACCGACCCCAACGAGCAGGTCAAGGAAGTCGTCGGCTCCGGGCCGTTCAAGTTCTCGAAGGACGAGTGGCAGCCGGGCAACCGCGTCGTCTACGTGAAGAACGGGGACTACGTGCCGCGCAACGAGAAGCCGAGCGGCGCCGCCGGCGGCAAGCGCGCCCTCGTGGACAGGGTCGAGTGGCGCTACATTCCCGACGCCGCGACGGCGGGCGCCGCGCTCGAGGCCGGCGAGGTGGACTACTGGGAGAACGTGCCGCTCGATTTCGCGCCGCGCCTCGAGAAGAACGCCGACCTGCGCGTGTTCGTCACCGACCCGCGCGGCAGCCAGGGTATCCTGCGCCCGAACCACCTGCAGCCGCCGTTCAACAACAAGCAGGCGCGGCAGGCGCTACTGTACGCGGTGGACCAGCAGAAGTACCTGCAGGCGGTCATCGGCAACGCGAAGTACTACCGGACGTGCCCGTCCGTGTTCATGTGCGGCGGGCTGCCGTACGAGACGGCGGTCGGCGCGCCGAAGCCCGACCTCGAGCGCGCGCGGCGTCTGCTGAAGGAATCCGGCTACGACGGCCGGCCGATCGTCGTGATGGACCCGACCGACTCGCCGTACGCCCACGCGCCGGCGCTCGTCACGACGGAGATGCTCAAGAGCATCGGCGCCAACCCGGACTTGCAGGCGATGGACTGGTCCACGATGGTCGCGCGACGGGCGAAGAAGGACCCGCCCGCCCAGGGCGGCTGGAACATCTTCCACACGTGGTCCACCTCCTTCGACACGATGACGCCGGCCGTGTCCTCCGTGCTCGGCGGCGGTGGTGAGAAGGCGTGGTTCGGGTGGCCGACGAGCGAGCCGATCGAGCGGCTGCGCACGCAGTTCACGCGCGAGCCGGACGCCGCCAAGCGCAAGGCGATCGCCGAGGAGGTCCAGAAGATCGCCTACGACGAGGTGCTCTACGTACCGTGGGGCCAGTTCGTGGTGCCGGGCGCGTTCCGCAAGAACGTGCAGGGTGTGCTGCAGTTCGGCGCGACCCTGTTGTGGAACATCGCGGTCTGATTCAGCGGTGAGCACTCAAGGCCCGACCGTCGGGCGCCGGAGGCTCGGCGAAGGCGCCCCGACGACAATTACAGTAGGCGCCGCCCAGCTCGGGCCGATCGCCCGCGACGAGAGCCGCGGCGCGGTCGTCAAGCGCCTCGTCGCGCACCTCGCCGACGCGAAGGCGCGCGGCTGCGACCTCGTGGTGTTCCCCGAGCTGGCGCTGACCACGTTCTTCCCGCGCTGGGCGATGGACGATCAGGCCGAGAT
>JBOHQB010000275.1:0-3560 GCA_050731995.1 Candidatus Rokuibacteriota bacterium | reverse complement strand
CGAGGAACTGTCTAGCGAGCCGGGGGGGCGTCGCGCCCCGAGGCGAGCGCGAGGAACTGTCTAGCGAGCCGGGGGGGCGTCGCGCCCCGAGGCGAGCGCGAGGAACTGTCTAGCGAGCCGGGGGGGGCGTCGCGCCCCGAGGCGAGCGCTAAGAACTGTCTGGGTAAAGACGAGGAATACGGACATGGCAACGGTCGTGACGCGGGGCACGGGCAAGCGGTACGCGGCGGCGGCGGCGAAGATGGAGCCGGGCCGGCAATACTCGCTCGAGGAGGCGGTCGAGATCCTCAAGGCGATGCCGGCCGCGAAGTTCGACGAGTCGGTGGACCTCTCCTTCCGCCTGGGCGTCGATCCGAAGCATGCGGACCAGATGGTCCGCGGCGCGGTGGTGCTCCCGCACGGCATCGGCAAGACCGTGCGCGTCGCGGTGTTCGCCAAGGGCGAGAAGGAGCGTGAGGCGCGCGAGGCGGGCGCGGACGTGATCGGCGCCGAGGATCTGGTGGAGAAGGTGCAGGGCGGCTTCATGGAGTTCGACACCACGATCGCGACGCCGGACCTCATGGGACAGGTCGGGCGCCTCGGCAAGGTGCTCGGCCCGCGCGGCCTCATGCCGAACCCGAAACTGGGGACGGTGACGTTCGACGTGGCGCGCGCGGTCCGCGAGGCGAAGGCGGGCAAGGTGGAGTTCCGCGTCGACAAGGCCGGCAACATCCACACGCTCATCGGCAAGCGCTCGTTCGGCGCGGAGCAGCTGGCGGCCAACGGCATGGCGCTGATCGAGGCGATCGTGCGCGCGAAGCCGGCGGCGGCCAAGGGGACGTATCTCAGGACGCTGACGATCTCGAGCACGATGGGACCGGGTGTGCCGCTCGACACCCAGGCCATCGCGAACCTGTTCAAGAAGGCGGTCTAGGGGGCGGGCGTGCCAACGCAAGAGAAGGTCGAGGCGGTCGAGGAGCTCAAGGCGCGGCTCGAGGGGGCCACGGCGGTGCTCCTCACGGAGTACCGCGGCCTGACGGTCCAGCAGCTGAGCGAGCTGCGCCGCCAGCTCCGCGCGGTGTCGGCCGAGTACAAGGTGGTCAAGAACCGCCTGGCGAAGCTCGCGATCGCGGCGCCCGCGCTGGTGCCGGTGAAGAAGCACCTCACCGGCCCGACGGGCATGATCCTGTCGAAGCAGGATCCCGTGGCGGTCGCGAAGGCGCTGCACGCGTTCGCGAGAGGCAACCAGGCGCTCGTCATCAAGGCCGGGTACATCGACGGCCAGATGCTCGAGCCCGACGCCCTCAAGGCGCTCGCGGAGCTGCCCTCGAAGGAGCGGCTGCGGGGCCAGATCGTCGGCGCCGTGCAGGGTCCGCTGGCCCAGCTCGTCGGACTCCTGGCGGCGCCGCAACGACAGCTCGTTTACATCCTGGAGCAGCGCGCGCAGAGCGCGGCCCAGTAAGCAAGGGGGACACGGGAACATGGCCAACATCGACCAGATCGCTGAAGAACTCGACAAGCTGACGCTGCTCGAGGCCGCGCAGCTGTCGAAGATGCTCCAGGAGAAATGGGGCGTGTCGGCGGCCGCGCCGGTGGCCGTCGCCGCGGTGCCCGGCGCCGCGGGTGCGGCCGCCGCGGGCGGCGCCGCGACCGAGGAGAAGACTGAGTTCGACCTCATCCTCGTGGCGGCGGGCGAGAAGAAGATCCAGGTCATCAAGGTCGTCCGCGAGCTGACCGGGCTCGGGCTGAAGGAGGCCAAGGATCTGGTCGACGGGGCGCCGAAGCCGGTGAAGGAGAAGGTGACGAAGGCCGAGGCCGACGACATGAAGAAGAAGCTCGAGGAGCAGGGCGCGCAGGTCCAGGTGAAGTAAACCCCGGACTCCTGGAGAAGACATGGCAGGAACTGTTCAGTGTGGACGACGCAGCCGCAAGGATTTCGGCAAGATCCCGTCGATCGTCGAGATCCCGAATCTGATCGAGCTGCAGAAGCGGTCGTACGAGACGTTTTTGCAGAAGGACACCGCGCCGGACCGGCGCGAGGAGATCGGTCTGCAGGCTGTGTTCAAGTCCGTCTTTCCGATCGCGGACTACAACGACAACGCGCTGCTGGAGTTCGATTCGTACCACTTCGGTGAGCCGAAGTACTCGGTCGAAGAGTGCCACGACCGCGGCATGACGTTCGCGATTCCGCTCAAGGTCACGCTGCGGCTCGTCGTCTTCGATCATGACAAGGAAGCCAAGACGCGCACGATCCGCGAGCAGCGGGGCCAGGAGGTCTATCTCGGGGAACTGCCCCTCATGACCGAGAAGGGCACGTTCATCATCAACGGCACCGAGCGCGTCGTGGTCAGCCAGCTGCAGCGGTCGGCCGGCGTCTTCTTCGACGACGACAAGGGCAAGACCCTCGCCTCGGGCCGGCCGCTCTTCTCGGCGCGTGTGATTCCCTACCGCGGGTCGTGGGTCGAGTTCGACTTCGACGCGAACGACGTCTTCCACGTCCGCGTCGACCGGCGGCGCAAGATGCTCGCCACGGCGTTCCTGCGCGCATTCTGGTTCCTCGAGAAGGGCGCGATCCTGACCGACGAGGAGATCCTCGCGCACTTCTACGAGACCGAGGACGTCCTCGGGTTCGAGGACGGCAACGCGTGGGTGAGTACGCACGCGGCGGCGGAGGCCGGCCAGAAGGTCGCCGACGACGTGAAGCCGCCGCGCCAGCGCGAGCCGATCATCACGGCCGGCAAGGTCCTCACCGACAAGATCCTCGAGAAGATACTCGAGGCGGGCGTGGAGAAGATCGCGATCCGCTCCGAGGCGCTCGTGGGCCGCCGGACGGCCGCGCGGATCGTCGACACCGAGACCGGCGAGGTCCTGGTCAGCACCAACACGGAGATCACCTCGACGGTCCTCACCGAGGTGATGCGCCGGAAGGTGGCGCCCTTCAAGCTGCTCGTCGTGTCGTCGGGTAAGGTGGACGCGTCGATCTACGACACGCTGGCGCGCGACCACTTCAAGAACCCGGACGAGGGGCTCGTGGAGATCTACCGCCGCCTGCGCCCGGGCGACCCGCCGACCGTCGAGTCGGCGCGCGCGCTGTTCCGCGGCATGTTCATGGACGCCCGCCGCTACGACCTCGCGCGCGTCGGCCGCTTCATGATCAACAAGAAGCTCGTCATCGACGCGCCGCTCAACGCGAAGACGCTGCGGAGCGAGGACGTTGTGTCGGTGATCCGGCACCTGCTGATGGTCAAGCTCGGCAGCAAGCCGACCGACGACATCGATCATCTCGGCAACCGCCGGGTCCGGTCGGTGGGCGAGCTCCTCGAGAACCAGTTCCGCGTCGGCCTGACGCGGATGGAGCGCGCGGTCAAGGAGCGGATGTCGATCTCCGACATCACGAATCTCATGCCCCACGACCTCGTCAACGCGAAGCCCGTCTCCGCGGTCGTGAAGGAGTTCTTCGGGTCCTCGCAGCTCAGCCAGTTCATGGACCAGACGAATCCGCTGGCCGAGCTGACCCACAAGCGCCGCCTCTCCGCGCTCGGCCCCCGCGGCCTCAGCCGCGAGCGCGCCGGGTTCGAGGT
>JBOHQB010000274.1:0-1650 GCA_050731995.1 Candidatus Rokuibacteriota bacterium | reverse complement strand
GCGCTGGCGCGCGCGGGCGCGAACCTTCGGCGTCTGAACCCCCGCGACGCGCTGAGCGTGACGTGGGCCGGGGACGGGGTACCGGCAGCGCTCGAGTGGGCACCCAGCGCGTGGCTGCAGTGGGCGGCGCGGCCCGCGTCGTCGGGAGGGGACGGCTGGGAGATCCGCCGGGTGCGGACCGAGCCCGACGTCCGTGTCGAGGCGGTGCGCGGGCGCGTGACGACCTCGCTCTTCCAGGCGATGGAGGAGGCGGGCGAGGCGCCGCAGCTCGTCCTCGACCTCGTCGAGATCTTCTCCTCGGACTTCGACTTCACCGCCGACACGCGCCCCGGCGACCGCTTCCGCGTCCTCGTCGAGAAGCGCTACGCGGGCGCGCGATTCGTGGACTACGGTCGCATCCTGGCCGCGCAGTACGCGAGCGAGGGGCGCACGCTCAGCGGCGTCGTCTGGGAGGGCCAGCGGCGTCCCGCGTACTACGACCCGGACGGGCGCTCGCTCCGCAAGAGCTTCCTCAAATCGCCGCTCGAGTTCACGCGGATCACCTCGGGGTTCACCTACGCCCGGCCGCACCCGGTGCTCGGCGGCGCCCGGCCCCACCTCGCGATCGACTACGCGGCGCCGGTGGGCACGCCCGTGCGCGCCGTCGCCGACGGCCACGTGCTCCGCGCCGGCAGGAACGGCTCCAACGGGATCCAGGTCCACCTGCGCCACCGCGCGGGCTACGAGACCCAGTACAACCACCTCTCGGGCCTGGCACCGGGCATTGCGGCGGGCGCGCGCGTCGGCCAGCGACAGCTGATCGGGTTCGTCGGTGCCACGGGCCTCGCCACCGGCCCGCATCTGGACTATCGCATCGCGAAGCACGGCGTCTTCGTGAACCCCCTCGGGGAGCGGTTCGTGCCCGGTGAGCCGATCGCGCCCGGCGAGCGCGCCGCGTTTCTGGCCCACGCGCGGACGCTGATCCGCCGCCTCGACTAGATGGGAGGCCTCGAAGGGCCCCCCAAGCCCCCCGCGCTCGGAAGCGCCCCGGCGGAGCCGTGGCGCTCCTCGTTACGCGGCCGAAACTTCGAGCGGGTTCCCTGCGCGTGCTAGGCTGAAAAGCGCCGTTCCGAAAGGAGTTTGTGTGGAGCCCTCGGTCCGGCTGGTCCCGCTCGGCGGCCTCGGCGAGATCGGCCTCAACATGATGCTCATCGAGTCGGGCGACGACCTGATCGCCGTCGACTGCGGCCTCATGTTCCCGGACGACGAGATGCCGGGGATCGACGACGTGGATGCGGCCGGCCGGGTCGTGGCGGGGCCCGAGATCGCCTCGCGCGGCGTCGTCTACGTCAAGGAGAACGAGCCGCTTCTCGAGGAGCTGCGCGCGGCGGTCGTCGCGGCGCTCGCGGAGCGCGGTCCGGTGACGCCGGTGGACCGTGAAGCGCTCGGCACGCTCGTGCGGACGGCCGTGCGCGCGTTCATCAACCAGCGCTTCCAGCGCAAGCCCGTCGTGCCGCCCCTGATCACGGAGACCCAATGCCCGCGACCGTGACGAGCGAGCCGAAGCTCGAGGGCCGAGCCGAGGCGGGCGTCGGCGCGGGCCTCGACGCGCGCCCGCGCGGGCCGCGGAAGCGCGCCGAGAGCCCACGCTGGGTGCGCGAGGTCCAGGGC
>JBOHQB010000273.1:0-3226 GCA_050731995.1 Candidatus Rokuibacteriota bacterium | reverse complement strand
CACGGCGGTGGGCGACACGACCAACATAGCCGCGCGGCTGCAGCAGAGCGCGCGGCCGGGCAGCGTGATCGTGAGTGAGGCCACGCATGCGGTCATCGCCGGCTTCTTCGAGACGCTCGACCTCGGCGCGCTGCCCGTGAAGGGACACGCACCGATCCACGCGTTCGAGGTTCTGCGCGCACGCGGGCGCCGCTCGCGGCTGGAAATCGCCGGTGAGACGGGTCTGACGCCGCTCGTCGGCCGCGCGCGCGAGCTGGACACCCTGCGCGAGCGGTTCGCCGAGGCTCGGGCCGGGCGCGGACAGGTCGTCTCGATCGCGGGGGAGGCCGGGATCGGCAAGTCTCGCCTGCTCCTCGAGTTCCGCCGGCGCCTGGCCGAGGCCGGCGAGGCCGTGACCTGGCTCGAGGGCCAGTGCGTCTCGTTCGGCCAGTCGATTCCCTTCCTGCCCGTCATCGATCAGCTGCGGCGCAACTTCGGCATCGAGGAGTTCGACGGAGAGCCCGAGATCGTGGCCAAGATCGAGCACGGCATGCGCCGCATGGGTGGGCTCGACGGCTATATCCCGTACGTCCGCTATCTGCTGTCGGTCGATCCCGGCGACTCGAAGGTCGCCGCCATCGACGCCGCGGCCCGCCGCTCGCGGATTCTCGAGGCCGTGCGCGCCATGTCGCTCCGTGGCGCCCAGATCCGGCCGATCGTCTTCGTGTTCGAGGACCTCCACTGGATCGACGCGAGCAGCGAGGAGTATCTGGGCACGCTCGTGGACTCGGTGGTCAGCGCGCCGATCCTGCTCGTTTTCACCTACCGCATCGGCTACACGCCGCCGTTCGGCGGCCGGAGCTTTCACACCGCGTTGTCGCTGCAGAGTCTCTCGCCGGAGGAGACGCTGGCGATGGCGGGCGGCGTCCTCGGCACCGAGGCGTTCCCCCACGAGCTTCGCGACGCCCTCATGGCCAAGGCCGAGGGCGTTCCGCTCTTCGTTGAAGAGGTGACCAAGACGCTGCTCGAGCTCGGGGTCCTCCAACGCGAGAACGGCGGCTACCGGCTGGTGCGTCGTATCGACGAGGTTAGCATTCCCGACACGATCCAGGACATCATCATGGCCCGTCTGGACCGCCTGGGCGAGAACGGCAAGCGCATCGTCCAGCTCGCCTCGGTGATTGGTCGCCAGTTCCTCAAGCGGCTGCTGGAGCGGATCGCCGGGGTCACTCACGAGCTCGACGGCCTCCTCGGCGAGCTGAAAACGCTCGAGATCATCTACGAGCAGGGACTCCTGCCCGAGCCCGCGTACGTCTTCAAGCACGCGGTGATCCAGGACGTCGCGTACCAGAGCCTCCTCGTGCAGCGTCGCAAGGAGCTGCACCGCTCGGTCGGGCTCGCGATCGAGGAGCTGTACGCCGACCGTCTCCCCGAGCACTACGAGGAGCTGGCCCACCACTTCGCGCAAGGGGAGGCGTGGGTAGAAGCCTTCGAGTACCTGGTGCGGTCGGCAGACAAGGCCAAGGACACGTACGCCAACGAGGCCGCCGTCGCCCACTACTCGCGGGCCCTCGACGTGGCCCCGCACGTGCACCCGGCGCTGCCGCTCGCCACCGTGCTGGAGGTGTATCAGCGGCGGGGCCGGCTCCACGTCGTCATGGCGAGGCACGACGATGCCATCGCGGGTGTAGAGAAGATGCTGGAGCTGGCGCGGGCGGCCGGCGACCGACGGCTCGAAGGCGAGGCGCTGGCCGATCTCGCTTTCGCGCACGCGTTTACGCTGGTGGCGGAACACCAGCCGACGGCGCGACGATACGCCGAGGAAGCCGTCGTGGTGGGTCGGGAGATTGATGACACCAGGGTGCTGGCCAAGGCGTTCGGCCAGCTCGGCCAAATCGAGGCCGCCGACGGAGATCTAGAGAAAGCTACCCGGCTGTTCGAGGAAACCATCCGACTGGGCGAGCAGCTCGGCGAGCCCGAGCTGTATTTGCACGCCGACGTGATAAGGGCTGCAATGGCGAACTGGCGCGGCGAGTTCCGGCGGGCCATCGACGTCTGTCGGCGGGTAGAGCGCGTGGCGAAGTCGATCCACGACGAGATCGGCGAGGGGCTGGCTCTGGCATTTCTCTGCCTCGCCCACATCGGGCTCGGGGAGTACACAGAGGGCCTCGCGGCCATCGACGGGGCGCTCGTCAAGGCCCGGGAGCGCAAGAGCCACTTCAACATAGGCCGGCTCACCAATAGCCTGGGCTGGTTCCACCAGGAGTTCGGCGATTTCCGCCGCGCCCTCGAGCTGGACCGCGAAGCCGTTGACCTCGGGCGTCTCCACAAGCTCGGCAACGTTGAAATCAGCTCACTTATCAACGTCGGCAACGACTATCTGTACGGCGGCGAACCTGCCCGGGCGCTGGCGCTTCTCGAGGAGACGGTTGGCCGCGCGGAGAAGGGGTTCGGCGCCCATCGGTGGCGCTGGGACATGCGAGTGTCGGTTCCCATCGCCGAGGCACTGCTGACGCTCGATCGCGTCGACGACGCACTGCCGTGGATCGACCGCGCGGCGGCGACCGCGCGCTCGACCGGCTCGGCGAAGTACCTCGGGATGTGCCACCTGCTCCGGGGCGAGATCGGCTCGCACGGCGGCCGGTGGCGCGAGGTCGTCACCGACTTCGGTGAGGCGCTGGCGATCGCGAAGCGGATCGCGTATCCGACGCTCACCTGGCGAGCGGCCCACCGGCTGGCTCGGGCGCAGGCCGAAACGGGGAAGCGTGACGACGCTGCGACGACCGCGCGCCTGTGCGCGGACACGCTCGACCTCGTGGCCGCCCGCGCGCCCGACGCGGCGCTGCGCCGGACGTTCCTTGAGTGGTCACGGGTCCAGGCAGCCCGCGAGGACATCGACCGAATCCTGCGCGCCTGAGGCCCGAGGGTGTCCGTCGCCGGCCGCGTCCGCGTGGGGATCTGCGCCTGGGCCGATCCCGCGCTGATCGAGGCCGGGACCTTCTATCCGAAGAAGTCCATGAGCGCCGAGGCGCGGCTGCGTCACTACGCCTCGGTCTTCGACGTGGTGGAGGTCAACTCGTCTTACTATGCGATTCCCGACGTCCTCACCGTCGCGCGCTGGGCCGAGCGTACGCCGCCGGGCTTCGTCTTCCACGTCAAGGCGTATTCGCTCATGACGGGTCATCATCCGCGCGCGCAGACCCTCCCGGCCGACGTGCGGGCGATGCTCCCGCGCTCGCCGCGCCTC
>JBOHQB010000272.1:0-2314 GCA_050731995.1 Candidatus Rokuibacteriota bacterium | reverse complement strand
CCGCGGCGCCGCCCCCGCGGCCGCGTCCGCCAGCGCGCGCACGCGCTCGAACGTCAGCGCGGGATCCTCCGGCTGCCGGGTCGTCGCCCCGACCGCGGCCGTCACCTCCGCGTGGAGCCGTTCCATGCGTGGATCGGGGTGCGTCCAGCGGTAGTGAAATCCGGCGGCGTCGAGCGGGCCCAGGTGCGGTTGCAGCGCCGGGTGCTCGAGAAGCAGCGAACCCGGCGGCAGGAGGAGCCGGACCGCGTACTGGACCGGGTCCACCGCGTCGACCAGGTCGCGGGCCGCCACGAAGTCCAGCCACGCCCGGTAGCCGTCGAGGGTCGTCCACGGCGTGAAGGCGATCCACGTGGGCCGGAGCGCGATGCCCGCAGCACGCGTCACGTCGAGCACCCGCTCGATGTCGGCGCGGGTATGGCCCTTGTCGAGGTAGCCGAGCACCGCGTCGTCGAGCGACTCGGCCGCCGTCACGACGAAGGCGCACCCGAGGCGGCCGAGCTCGGGCAGGTGGCGCGCGTGGCGGAGGAGGTGCTCGATCTTCGCGGTGAAGTCGAAGGTCAGCGCGGGGAACTCGCGATGCACGGCGCGCGCGACGGCGAGCGCGTGGCCCGGACCGTTGAGGAAGTCGGGATCGCCGAAGGTCATGTGCACGGCGCCCGCCTGAGCTTGTTGGCGCACGTCCGCGAGCACAACGTCGACCGGCACCACGAAGAAGCGCCCGTCGTACACGGGCGGGATCGGACAATGGCGGCAGCGATGCAGACAGCCACGACTCGCCTCGACGTAGCCCGCGAGCTCCCGTTGCCCGCCGCGCTCGAGGTGCGCGTACCGCTCGAGCGGCGGCAGCCCCGCGCGGGCCGGCGTCGGGAAGCTGAGCTTCGCCAGCGTCGCGCGCGCCGTCGCGTCGCCACCAACGGATCCCGCAGACGGGTCCTGTCGCGGCGGCCGCCCCGCTCGGCTTGCCACCCCCGCCCGGTGTGGGGTCCCCCGGCTCGCCTCTCGGAGCGGCGCGCCGCGCCACCCGTCCGCGGTCTCCGCCGTTTCGGACTCGAGGCGGCGCGCGAGCGCGACGAGGTCGTCCTCGCACTCGCCGGCGAGCACGGAGTCGCCGCCGTTGGCGAGCAGGTACCCGGCGTTGAGCGTCGCGTAGAGGCCGTAGAAGCAGACGTGGCATCCGGGATTCAGCGCGCGCACCTCGGCGGCGACCCGGGCGCCGAGGCGCAGGGCGGTGTGCATCGGCACGGAGATCGCGACGAGCCGGGCCCGCCGTACCGCGGCGCCGTCGAGCGGGTCCACCGACAGGTCGAGTGCCGCCGGGCGGTAGCCGACGCGCTCGAGGAACGCCGCAGGCCACGCCAGCGCGAGGGGCTGGTGGCCCATCTCGTAGCAGGCGACGAGCAGGATGTCACCGGGCGCGCGCATCGCGCCCCCAGTGTACCGCCGTGGTACCTTCGAGGCTGTCGCTCACCGCCAGCCAGGAGGATGCCAGCATGACTGTCAAGATTGCCGTCCGGCCGAACGGTCCGTACCTGATCGAGGGCGAGTGCGAGGTCTACGACGGCGCCGGGAACAAGGTCGACACGACCGGCCGTCAGAAGATCGCGCTCTGTCGTTGCGGGCAGTCAGCCTCCAAGCCCTTCTGCGACGGCACGCACAACAAGGTCAGCTTCCAGGCCTCCTGAGCCCGCCCTCGTCCCGCCGGCTGCTCGCGCTCGTCTGCGTGACCATGGGCGCGAACACGTTTTCGATCGGCGCGTTCCCGACGATCCTGCCCGAGCTCGGCGCTGCCGCGCGCCTGCCCGACTGGCAGCTCGGCACCGTCGCCGCGGCGTTCGGCTTCGCGCGGATGGTCACGGACGTGCCGGCGGGGCTGTTCATCACCCACCACCTGCGGCGTGCGCTCGTCCTGGCGCCGCTCTTCCTCGCCGCCGGTGTCGTCTGCCTCGGCGCCGGCGGACCGCTGTGGCTCCTGCTGCTCGGACGCGCGCTCATGGGCGCGGGCCACACGCTCTCGATGGTCGCCGGGCTCACGGCGGTGCTCCGGCACCGCGAGGCGTCGCGGCTCGCCGCCTCGCTCTCGTCCATCGAGCTGACGGCGATGCTCGGCATGCTCGGGGGCGTCACGGTGATCGGCCTCCTGCCGAGGTCGCTGCCGTGGAACTGGGCCTTCGCGCTGACGTGCTTGCCGATCCTGCTCGGCGCCGTGCTCGTGCCGGCAACGCTCGCGGTGCTGCCGCGCGAGCCGGCGGGCCCCCGCCCGCTCCTCGCCCGTGCGCAGGCCGCGACCCCCGCGGACGCCGGCCGCGACGTCGTC
>JBOHQB010000271.1:0-18029 GCA_050731995.1 Candidatus Rokuibacteriota bacterium | reverse complement strand
ACGCGGGCATCACCGCGCCGCCGACGACGATATAGCTGTGCCAGAACCCGTCGGTCCGCTGCTTCTGGAGCGCGGCGTTCGTCAGGTCGGGCGTGGGGATGAACTTGGTCGCGACCAATCCCGTGACGCCGCCCTTCGCCTCCACCCCGTGGCACGGCACGCAGTAGACGCGGTACAGGTCCCGACCGGTCGTCACCGACTGCTCCGAGGACTTGATCGGGTTCGGCAGCTTGGCGGCGACGTCGCGCTGCTCCTTCGGAATCACCGCCTCGGCGCCTCTCGGAATCGAGCCCTTGGGCATCTCGAAGACGCGCTCGCCCGGCACGATCCGCGGCGTCTGCGTCATGTTGTCAATCCAGTGGTAGGCGGCCGCGCCGACCAGGAGGCCCGCCGCCGCGCCGATGATCAGCAGCACGAGGATGAAGGCGTACTTCACGCCTTCACCTCCTCCGCGCCGGCGTGTCGAAGGATCTCGCGGACGGAGGCGCTCCGCCCCGGCGCGCAGTGCACGGCCACACCGAAGCGGTCATCGGTGAAGCGCGGATCGAAGCTGGCGCTGCGTCGAAGGCGCGGCAGACGTCCCAGCACGGCCATACCCAGAACCGTGGACAGGCCGCCGAACAGGATCGTCAGCTCGAAGGCGATGACGATGAAGGGGGGGATCGAGGCGATCGGCTTGCCGCCGACCGTGAGGTCCCACACCATCGACGACCAGATCGTCAGCAGAAAACCCGATACCGTCCCGGTGAGACCGCCGATCAGCGTGAACAGCCGCACGCGGCTCACGGGACGACCGCGCTCGAGCACGTCCTCGATCTCGTGCACCGGCAAGGGCGTGTAGACCGTGAGGTCGTGGTAGCCCTTGGCGTGCAGCTCTTCGAGCGCGCGCACCGTGGTGTCCACGTGCGCGAAGACGCCGACGACGGTCTCAGTGGTGGCCGCCATGGCCCGCGTCCCTCATCGGCGGTGGCAGGGTCTCCTTGACCTCGACCACCGACACCGACGGCATGAGCTTGATGAACCCGAGAAAGAGCAGGAAGAACCAGGCGAAGCTGCCGAGCACGATCGTCGTGTCGGTCACGGTCGGAACGTAGACGCCCCAGGCGTAGGGCTCGAAGGCGCGTCCGAGCGACGGGACGATGATGTTGAAGCGCTCGAACCACATCCCGATCAGCACGAAGATGGACACGATGTACAGCATGACGGGGTTGGTCCGTGTCCACCGCCAGAAGAACACCAGCGGTGTCACGCAGTTGCAGAAGTACATGGTCAGAATCGCCCACGTGTAGCTGCCGGAGAACTTCCAGAAGAGCGAGGTCTTCTCGAACTCGTCGCCGCTGTACAGCGACGTGAAGAGCTCGCACGCGTAGAAGTACGTGAGGACGAGGCCGGTGACGAGGATGAGCTTGGCCATCGCGTCGAGGTGCTTGTCCTGGATGTACGCGTACAGGTTGAAGTAGTAGCGCATCGGGAGAATCAGCACGACGACCATCGCGAACCCCGAAAAGATCGCGCCGTCCACGAAGAACGGGGCGAAGAGGGTCGAGTGCCAGCCCGGGACGAGCGCCATCGCGAAGTCCCACGACACGACGGAGTGGACCGAGAGCACGAGCGGTGTCGCCAGCGAGGCGAGCAGGCCGTACGCGCGCCGGTAGTGCCGCCATTGCGAGTCCGCGCCCTCCCAGCCGAGGGCGAGCACGGAGTAGACGCGCCGCCGCCAGCCCGTGGACTTGTCCCGGAGCGCGGCGATGTCGGGCACCAGGCCCACGATGAAGAAGACGGTCGAGATCGTCAGGTACGTGGAGATGGCGAAGACATCCCAGACGAGCGGCGAGCGGAAGTTCGGCCAGAGGTAGCGTTGGTTCCAGTACGGCAGCAGCCAGTACGCGAACCACGTCCGCCCGGCGTGAATCAGCGGGAAGAGGCCCGCGGTCATCACCGCGAAAATCGTCATGGCCTCGGCGGCGCGGTAGATCGACGTCCGCCAGCGCGCGCGGAACAGGTAGAGGACCGCCGAGATCAGGGTCCCGGCGTGACCGATACCGATCCAGAAGACGAACGTCGTGATGTACATTGCCCACATCTGGGGGGCGCGCTTGCCGGCCATGCCCATGCCCCACCAGATCTGGCCCGCCCACGCGAGGAAGAACCCGGAGAGGAGCAGCCCGACGACGCACATCCAGGCGAAGTACAGATTGCCCGGCGGCGCGAGCGTGCGGAGCACGTCGCGCGTGACGTCCGCGAAGCTCGGGGTGGCGGGGTGGCGGCGGTCCGCGACGCTCACGCGTGGACCCGCACGACCTTCCGGAGATAGGTCACCGCGGGCCGCGTGCCGAGCTCCTCGAGCGCGTGATAGGCCCGCGACGAGTGCGCGAGCTTCGCGACCTGGCTCGACTCGTCCTTGCGGTTCCCGAAGGTGATCGCGCGAGTCGGGCAGGTCTGCTGGCACGCGGTCAGGATGTCGCCGTCCTTCACGCTCCGCTTCGCGTCGCGCGCCGCGTCCTTGCCGGCGACGATGCGCTGGATGCACATCGTGCACTTCTCCATGATCCCGAGCTGGCGAACCGTGACGTCCGGGTTGAGCTGGACGTCGAGCGGCGCCGGGAACTCGTAGTTGAACCAGTTGAAGCGGCGCACCGTGTAGGGGCAGTTGTTGCCGCAGTAGCGCGTGCCCACGCAGCGGTTGTAGACCTGCCCGTTGAGGCCCTCCTCGGTGTGGTACGCGGCGAAGACCGGGCACACCGGCTCGCAGGGCGCGACCTCGCAGTGCTGGCAGAGCATCGGCAAGAACAAGTTCTGCGGGTGATCCGCCCTGCCCTCCGCCCAGCGCTCGATGCGGATCCAGTGAAGCTGGCGGCCGTAGGCGGCGTCGGCCTTGCCGACGACCGCCACGTTGTTCTCGGCCGAGCAGGCGACGACGCACGCCTGGCAGCCCACGCAGGCGTCCACGTCGATCGAGAGCCCCCACCGGTACCCGGGGTAGACCTTGTCCGCGTACATGCTGATCGTCTCGTGCTCGGGCACCTTGCCCCGCAGCGCCTGCTCGCGCGCCGCGCGCAGCTCCACGTGCTGCGCGAGCTCGCGGTGGTGCTGATCGTGCGTCGCCTGCAGCACGGCCAGGGGGCGGCGCGCGCCGGTCTTCGCCAGCGTGACCCGCACCGACAGGAACGCGGCTCCGCCCGACACGGGATCGGCGGCGGGCCCGAGCAGCGCCATCGGGTTCATCGACGTCGGCGGCGCCGCAACGTAGCGGGGCACGTGATACGCCGCGTAGCGGTGACCGATCGGAATCGCTACGGCCCCGGGATGGAGTGTCGGCGAGATGTACGCCGGCAGCTCGATCGCGCCGTGCGGTGACGTCACGCGCACGACGTCGCCGCGCGCGATTCCGAGCTTCGCGGCGGCGGCCGCGGGCACCTCGACCCACGCGTCCCACGCGATCTGGGTCATCACGTCCGGGGTGTCCCAGAGCCACGCGCGACTCGCGCTGCGCCCGTCGTACATCCGCGCGGACGGATACGGCAGGAGCACGAAGCCACCCGCGTCGCCCTCGAGCTTCGGCGGGGCGCCGTCGACGGGCGCGGGCTTCGCGGCGACCGGCGCGGTCGGCGGATCCTTCCACACGCCGCCCTGGCGGAGCGCGGCGACCCACTCGCCCTTCACCACCGGCTCCCACCGGCTCTTGAGATGCTGCTCCGCCGAGGCCCACGGCAGGGGTCCCTTGCCTTCCTCCGAGCCGAGCACCGTCCGGCCGACCGTGAGGAGCACGTCCCCCAGCGGGCGCGCGTCACGGATCGGCTTCATCGTCGGCTGCATGAGACCGCTCACGCCCTCGCGCGCCGCGTAGTCGCCCCACGACTCGAGCCAGTGCGTGTCGGGCAGGACGAGATGCGCGAGCGCCGTCGTCTCGTCCGGCTGGTTCGCGAAGCTGACGACGAGGGGCACCTTGGCGATGGCGGCCGCGGCCTTGAGCCCACCCGGAAGCGTGAAGGCGGGATCGGCACCCGGTCCGAGCAGCAGCACCTCGATCTCGCCCGCCGCCATCGCCGCGACGAGCCGCGCCACCTCGGCGTACGGCGTGACCCGCGAGAACGCGGCGTCGGGACCGAAGCGCACCGTCTTGCCGACGTTCCCCGCGGCGGCGTTGAGCAGGGCGATCGCGGTCTGCGCCTGCGTCGCGTTGACGCCGCTCACGCCCGCGCCGCCGCCGATCGCGAGGCCGGGCTTCGCCTTGCCGAAGACGTGGGCGACGTGCTTGAGCGTGTCGAGCTCGATGCCGCTCTCCGCCGCCACCTTCTTCGGCTCCACGGAGGCGACCGCCGCGGCGTACTGACGGTCGGCGAGCCCCTCGTCGAGCATGATCCTCAAGATCGCCAGCGCCACCGCCGCCTCGGTGCCCGGCGTGTTGCGCACCCACTCGTCGGCGTTCGAGGCCGTCAGCGACTGGCGGGGCTCGACGTGGATGACGGTCCCGGCCCGTCCATCGCGGAGCGTGTGCATGCGCGCGAAGCCGCGCGTGGCGCCGACGGTGGACAGCCACGTCTCGAGAAAATCGGCTCCGAAGGAGAGCACGACCTCGGCGTCCTCGAGCGCGTAGTACGGGATCGTGTCGCGACCGAAGACGGCGCGGTTCGCCGCGCGGATCGCCTCATACCCGAAGGGCTCGAGCGTCACCCGCGGACGCGTGCCGACCGCCTGCGTCCAGCGGTCCAGCAGCGCGCCCAGGCTCCCCGTCTCGAGCTGCGTGACGAGCGCGACCGCCTGCCCCTTTTTCGCCGCGCGGAGCCCGCCGATCCTGTCGGCGACGAGCTTGAGCGCGTCGTCCCACCCGACCGGCTTGAGCGCGCCGCCGTCGCGCCGCTGCGGGCCCGCGAACCGGTCCGGGTGATAGAGCCCCTGCAGCGCGGCCTGGCCGCGGATGCAGAGCGCGCCGCGATTGACGGGATGGTCGGGATTGCCCTCCAGCTTGACGACGCGCCCTTCACGGTTGCGCGCGAGCACGCCGCACCCGGCCGGGCACTCGCGGCAGACCGTCGCGAACCACGAGGCGACACCGGGCACGAGGTGCTCGTTCGGCACGACGAGCGGCAGGATCTTCTCGCCCGCCTCCTGGCACCCGGCCGCTGCCGCGGTCGCGCCGGTCGTGGCGACGATCTTGAAGAAATCCCGTCGGTTCATGCGTTCCCCGGCAGCGCTTCGGCTCGCACGGCCATTCTCAGACTCGCCTCATCGCTCGGCAGCGCTTCGGCTCGCACGGCCATCAGTGGTGGCACGCCACGCAGTCGAGCGGTGCGTGGGTGCCGCGCGCGGTGTTTTGCGCGCGGTGACAGTCGATGCACCAGCCCATCGTGAGCGACGGGGGCGCCGGCCGGAAGCCCGCCACGTTCAGCAGGTCGTTCACGACGTTCGGCCCAGTGCTCGCCGCGGCCGTCGTCATCGTCTCGATCGGCCCGTGGCACGTCTGGCAGGCGACGCCGGCGCGCACGTGCGGCTTGTGGGGGAAGTGCGTGAACTCCGGGACCTTGAAGACGCGCACCCACGGGATCGGCTCCCGCCGCGCGCCGTACCCCGCGAGCTTCTTGACCTCGGGCCTGTCCGCCGCGGTGATCTTGTGGCAGCCGAGGCACCGCTCGACCGACGGAATTCCGGCATACGCCGAGCGGCGCGCGTCGGCATGACAGTACTGGCAGTCGATCTTGTAGGTCTGCACGTGGACGGTGTGCGAGAAGTTGATCGGCTGGATCGAGGGCCGGGCCTGGGCGGGCTGGCGGCTCCACGACGAGATCGCCAGGAAGAGAAGCACGGCCAGGAGCACCACGGCAAGTGCACCCACGCCCGTCTTCGCGCTCATCGACAGTCGAACAGCCTCCTGGCGCCCGGATTTGCGCGTGCAAGATATCAGGTGCCCCCGGAGCAGTCAACCAACACGCGCGCCGCAGAGCGAAATGCCGACCGCCGCGCCGTTCAGCCAGCCCCGAGGGCCTCGGTCGCCGCCCGCGCCGCTCCGTCAACGTCGGCCTCGGTGTGAGCGAGCGAGACGAACGCGGCCTCGAACTGCGAGGGCGCCACGTACACGCCGCGCTCGAGCATGCCCCGGAAGAAGCGGCCGTAGCATTCCGTGTCCGAGCGCTTCGCCGAGGCGTAGTCCGTGACCGGTCCGGGCGTGAAGAATGCCGTGAGCATAGAGCCGACGCGGTTCACCGTGACGGGCACGCCGTGCTTGTCGGCCGCGCGCCGCATTCCCTGCTCCAGCCGAGCGCCGAGCGCCTCCAGGCGCGTGTAGACGCCGGGATCCCGGAGCGCCCGCAGCGTGGCGAGGCCCGCGGCGACCGCGAGCGGGTTGCCCGAGAGCGTCCCCGCCTGGTAGACGTCGCCGAGCGGTGAGACGTGTTCCATGATCCGGCGCCCGCCGCCGTAGGCGCCCACCGGCAGACCGCCGCCGATGATCTTGCCGAGGCACGTGAGGTCGGGGCGCACGCCGTAGCGGGCCTGGGCGCCGCCGAAGGCGACGCGGAAGCCCGTGATCACCTCGTCGAAGATGAGGAGCGCCCCGTGCCGCGCCGTCTCCTCGCGGAGTCCCTCGAGGAATCCGGGCCGCGGCGGTACGACGCCCATGTTGCCGGCCACCGGCTCGACGATCACCGCGGCGATGTCCCCGCCGCGCCGGCGGAAGAGGTCGCGCACGGCGTCGAGGTCGTTGAACGCGACCGTGAGCGTGAGGCCGGCGAGCGCCCGCGGCACGCCGCCGCTGTCGGGGACGCCGAAGGTCGCGCCGCCCGAGCCCGCCTTCACGAGCAGGCTGTCGGCGTGGCCGTGGTAGCCCCCCTCGAACTTCACGAGCACGTCGCGGCCCGTGACGCCGCGCGCGACGCGGAGGGCGCTCATCGCCGCCTCCGTCCCCGACGACACGAGGCGCACCATCTCCATGGACGGATACGCCGCCGCGACGAGCTCGGCCAGCTCCACCTCCCCCGGCGTGGGAGCACCGTAGCTCGTGCCGCGCGCGGCCGCGGCCGCGACCGCCTCGACGACCCCGCTCGGCGCGTGGCCGAGGATCAGGGGTCCCCACGAGCCGACGAAGTCCACGTACGACCGGCCGTCGACGTCCCAGAGGCGCGCCCCTTCGCCGCGCGCGACGAAGAACGGGTCGCCGCCGACCGAGCGGAACGCGCGCACGGGGCTGTTGACTCCGCCGGGGATCACCCGCTGCGCGGCCGTGAAGAGCCGCCTCGACTCGCTCATCGCGCCGCCTTCGCGGACTGCGTCACGCGTGCCCGATGAACCTCCACGAAGTCCCGGGCCTCGGCGTCCCACCGGAAGGCGGCGAGCTCCTCCGCCCGCCCCCCGTTTATCGCGAACACGACGTAGGTCGCGCCCACCCAGATCGGCTCGCCCAGAGGCGGCGGCGCGGCCTGCTGCCGGTCGGTCGGGGAGAAATACGCGCCGACGTCGGGATGCGAATGATAGATGACGGCAAGGTCGAAGCCGCCGCGGGCCAGGGCGTCCATCCGGTCGTGATCCTCCTTGCCGACGTAGTACGCGTTCGCGCCGGTACGGGGAAAGCGCTTCGGATCCATCCGGTGCATCTCGTCCTGGATGTTGCGGAAGCGCAGCAGTCGGCGCTCGTCCCCGCGCGCCATCACGACACCGCAGCACTCGTTGGGATACTCCGCCTCGGCCTGCTGCCGCACGGCCTCGATCTCCTCCGCGGTCAGGATCACGTCTGGCCCCCGGCGAGGGCCGGGATGATCGCGACCTCATCGCCGTCCTTGAGGCGCGTGTCGAGGCCGTCGATCGACTCGTCGTTCACGAAGATGTTGATGTGGTGGTGGACCTCGCCCTGCTGGTTGCGCACGAGCCCCTTGAGGCCACCGTACGCGCGCTCGAGCTCGTCGAGCAGCGAGCGCACGTCACCGGCCGCGAGGGCCGGAACCTCGACCCGATCGCGGTCGCTCGTCGCGCGCCGGAAGGGCGTCGGAATATAGACCGTCACCGGCATAGCGTTCTCCTGCTCCCCTCAGCCGACGCTGAGATAGCGCTCCCCCGTGTCGGGGAAGACCGTGACGACGACCTGGCCGGGCCCGAGCTCGGCGGCCACCTGGCACGCGGCGAACGCCGCCGCGCCGGACGAGATGCCCACGAGCAGCCCCTCCTCGCGGGTCAGCCGCCGGGACCAGGCCATCGCGTCCTCGTCCTTGACCTGGACGACCCGGTCGATGATGTCGCGATTGAGCACCCCGGGCACGAACGAGGCGCCGATGCCCTGGATGCCGTGGGTCCGCGCCCGCCCGCCCGAGAGCACCGGGGACTTGGCGGGCTCGACGGCGATCACCCGCACACCGGGAACCTTGGCCTTGAGCACCTCACCCACGCCGGTGAGCGTCCCGCCCGTGCCGACCCCGGCGACGAAGGCGTCGAGCCGTCCGCCGGTGGCCTCGAGAATTTCGAGCGCCGTGGTTCGCCGGTGGATCTCCGGGTTCGCGGGATTCTCGAACTGCTGCGGCATGAAGTAATCGGGATGCGCCCGCACGAGCTCCTGCGCGGCGAAGACCGCGCCCGTCATCCCCTCGACCGCGGGCGTGAGGTGGAGCTCCGCGCCGAAGCGCGCGAAGAGCCGCTGGCGCTCGACCGAGTAGTCCTCCGGCATCGTGAGGATCAGGCGGTAGCCCTTCACGGCGGCGACCATCGCGAGCCCGATACCGGTGTTGCCGCTCGTCGGCTCGACGATCGTCCCGCCCGGCCTGAGCGCCCCGCGCCGCTCGGCGTCCTCGATCATCGCCACGGCGATGCGGTCCTTCACGCTGCCGCCCGGGTTGCGCGACTCGACCTTCGCGAGCACCGCCGCGCCGCCGGGCTTCGGCAGCTTCGCGAGCCTGAGCAGCGGCGTGCCGCCGACCAGCTCCAGGACGGAGCGCGCGATCATATGTGGTACATCGGCCGCGCGGCGCTGTGCCGCTCGCGCGCGCGCGCCGCCAGCTCGCCGAAGGTCAGCCGGTCGACAACCTTCGACACGGCCTCGGCGATCTCCTCCCACAGCTCGACGAGGTCGTGCGCCTCCGTGTGGCCGCGGCCGTGCCCCGTCACCTCGAACGGCGCCCCGCGCCCTTCCACCGCGCGCAGGACCGCCCCCACCGTGATCTCCTCCGGGGGTTTCGTGAGGTGGTAGCCGCCCGACGACCCGCGCTTGGAGGCGAGCACGCCGGCCCGGCGCAGGGCGAGCAGGACCTGCTCGAGATAGCGCTGCGGGATGCCCTGCCGCGCCGCCACCTCCTGGATCGGGATGAGCCCGCGGTCGTGATGGAGCGCGAGGTCGAGCACTGCCTTGATCGCGTACTCGCCCCGGGCCGAGATCCGCATGGCGCTCAGCGCGAGCCGAGCCGGCCGCGCTCGAGCAGCCGCGCCGCGTCCTTGGCGAAATAGGTGATCACGACGTCGGCGCCCGCGCGCCGGATCGCCGTCAGCGCCTCGAGCATGGCGCGCTCCTCGTCGAGCCAGCCCAGCCGGCCCGCGGCCTTGAGCATCGCGTACTCGCCGGAGACCGAGTAGGCGGCCAGCGGCACGCCGAACTCGGCCTTCGCGCGCGCGATGACGTCGAGGTACGGCAGGGCCGGCTTCACCATGACGATGTCCGCGCCCTCGTCGAGGTCGAGGGCGATCTCGCGCATCGCCTCCGCCGCGTTGGCCGGGTCCATCTGGTACGAGCGCCGGTCGCCGAACTGCGGCGCCGAGTCGGCGGCGTCGCGAAACGGGCCGTAGAAGCTCGACGCGTATTTGGCCGAGTAGGCCATGATCGGCGTCTCGGCATAGCCCGCCTCGTCCAGCGCCTCGCGGATCGCGCCGACGCGCCCGTCCATCATGTCCGACGGCGCCACCAGGTCGGCGCCGGCCTCCGTGTGCGACACCGCGGTGCGCGCCAGCAGCTCGAGCGTCGGGTCGTTGCGGACGCTGCCGTCCTCGACGACGCCGCAGTGGCCGTGGCTCGTGTACTGGCAGAGGCAGACGTCGGTCATCACGAGCAGGTCCGGGACGGTGTCCTTCACCGCCCGCACCGCCTGCTGCACGATCCCGTCCTCGGCGTACGCCTCGGAGCCGCGCGGATCCTTCGCCGTGGGCAGGCCGAACAGCAGGATGCCCGGGATCCCCATGCCGGCCGCGTCCTTCGCCTCCTTGACGAGCTCGTCGACCGAGAGGCGCGCCTGTCCGGGCATCGAGTCGATGGGCTCGCGCACGCCGCGGCCGTGGACCGCGAACAACGGGTAGATGAGATCGTCGACCGCGAGCGTCGTCTCCCGAACGAGCGCTCGGAGCAGCCCCTTCTCCCTGAGACGCCGGGGACGGAACATGGGCGCCATCACTCACTCCTCCTCCCGCGCCGGCGAGGCGCGCGCGCGAAGTAGTCCGCCAGCGCACGCGCGAGGGCGGGGATCGTGTACTCCGTCGGCATGACATCCGTCGCGAGGCCGTACTCGGCGGCCGTCGCGGCGGTGATCGGGCCGATGGAGGCGACGGCGACGCGGCCGAGCCACGCCCGACGCTCCTCTTCGGTGAACAGCTCGGCGAAGTTACGCGCGGTGGACGAGGACGTGAATGTCACCGCGTCGATCGCGCCGCCGGCGAGGGCCTCGCGGAGCCGCGCCGCGGCGGACTCCACCCGGCGAGTGGTGTAGGCCGGCACCTCGGTCACCGACGCGCCGAAACCCTGGAGCTCGGTGACGAGAATGTCCCGCGTCTGCGCCGCGCGCGGCAGCAGGACCCGGTCGCCGGGCCGGACGAGAGTCCGGAGCCGCGCCACCAGCCCCTCGGCGCGATACTCCGCAGGCACGATCTCCGGCCGGACGCCGTGGTCGCCCAGCGCATCCGCCGTCGCCGGGCCGATCGCGGCCACACGGCGCGCCGCCAATCCCGACCATGCGAGCCCGCGCGCCGCGAGCCGGCGGTCCACCATGTGGACGCCGTTGACCGACGTGAAGATCACCCACGCGAACGAGTCGATCCGGTCCAGGGCCTGGTCGAGCGGCTCCCACGAGGGCGGCGGACCGATGACGATCGTCGGCGCCTCGAGCACGCGGGCGCCGGCCGCCTCGAGCAGCTGCGTGAAGCGCTGCGCCTGGGCCGCGGCGCGGGTGACGACGACCGTCCGCCCCTTCAGCGGCCGCGCGGAGCGCAGCGGGTTGAGCCGGGTGCTCATCGGTTACGTCCGGGGGGAGCGCCTGCCGGGCCATTCGTGGGAGGGGTGCTACGCCCCCCTCCGGCTCCCCCGGCCGGGCCCCCCACCAGACTGTCCCCACGACGCCGCGTGCTCATCGGGTCACCGGATTCAGCGCGCACACGGCCGCCGCGCCGCGGTCGAGCAGCGTCTCCGCGAGGCGTCGACCGAGCGCCTCAGCCTCGCCGGCGGCGCCGACGAGGCGCCCGCGCAGGACCTCCCGCCCGTCCTCGCTCGCCACGAACGCGTCCAGCGAGAGCCGCTCGCCCTCGAGCCGGGCATGCGCGGCCATGGGCGTCACGCAGGACGCGCCGAGGCGCGCGAGGTACGCCCGCTCGGCGAGCGCCGCGGCGCGCGTCGGCGCGTGGTCGAGGGCCACGAGCGCGGCGAGCGTCGGCCGGTCGTCGCCCCGCGCCTCGAGCGCCAGGATCCCCTGCCCCACCGCCGGCACCCACACGTCGGGCGCGAGGGTCTCCGCGTGCGCCGGTGCCAAGCCGAGCCGCGTCAGCCCGGCGGCGGCGAGCACGATCGCGTGGAACGCGCCCTCCCCGAGCTTGCGGAGGCGCGTGTCCACGTTGCCCCGGATCGGCTCGACGACGAGGTCGGGCCGGAGCGCGAGCGCGATCGCCCGGCGCCTCGGGCTCGAGGTGCCGAGCGTCGCGCCGGATCCGAGCGCCGCGAAGCCGCCCGGCCCGCGCCCCACGAGGACGTCGCGCGGGTCCGCGCGCTCGGGGAACGCGGCAAGGACGAGCCCGTCCGGCGTCTGGGCGGGCAGATCTTTGAGACTGTGCACCGCGACGTCGACCCGCTTCTCGAGGAGCGCCTCCTCGATCTCGCGGACGAACAGCCCCTTGCCGCCGATCGCGGCCAGGCGCGCCTCGGCGAGCCGGTCGCCCTCGGTGCGCAGCTCCACCACCTCGACGACGTGGCCGGCGGCCTCGAGCCGGCGCGCCACGAGCCGCGCCTGCGCGACTGCCAGCGCCGAGGCCCGCGTCCCGATCCGCATCAGCCGCGCCTCCCCAGGCCGAAGAGCTCGTGCACCAGATCGAGCCACGAGCGGTGCGCGCCCGCGCGCGACGACTCGCGGAGCTTGGTGACCGGCGTGTGCAGGATTTTGTTGACGATCGCGGAGGACACGGCCTCGAGCGCCGCGCGCGTCTCCGGCGTGGCGTCGGGCAGCCGCGCGAGAGTCTTCCGCACCTCCGCGAGCCGGATCGCCTCCAGCCGCTCGCGCAGCGAGACGATCGTCGGAATCACCTCGACGTCGCCCAGGCGCGCCTCGAACTTCGTGACCTCGCGCTCGACCAGGGTCTCCGCCCGCTGCGCCTCGCGGGCGCGCTCGCGCAGGTTGGCGTCCACCACCTGCTTCAGGTCGTCGATGTCATAACAGTACACGCCGTCGAGCGTGTTGACGGTCGCCTCCACGTCCCGCGGCACGGCGATGTCGATGAAGAACAGGGGCCGGGCGCCCCGGCCGTGGAGCACCCGGGCGACCTCGTCGCGCGTGATCAGGGGCTCGGGCGCGCCCGTCGAGGTGATCACGATGTCCACGGAGCCCAGCGCGGTCGCGAGCTCGTCGAACGGCACGGCGGTGCCCGACAAGGCCCTCGCCATCTCCTGCGCGCGCGCCCACGTGCGGTTGACGACATAGATCGGGAAGGCACCCTGCTCGACGAGGTGCCGCGCCGCGAGCTCGCTCATCTTGCCCGCGCCGAGGAGCAGCACGGCCTTGCCGTCGAGCCTGGCGAAGATCTTGCGCGCCAGCTCGACAGCGGCAAACGACACGGAGACCGCGTGGCGAGCGATCTCGGTCTCGGTCCGGACTTTCTTCGCGACGTTGAAGGCCTGCGTGAAGAGGCTGTGCAGCGCGGGCCCCACGGTCTCGCACGACTGGGCCAGCGCGAACGCGTCCTTCACCTGGCCGAGAATCTGGGGCTCGCCGACCATCATCGAGTCGAGGCTCGAGGCGACGCGGAAGGCGTGGCGGACGGCCGCGCCCTCCACGTGGGTGTAGAGGAGCGGCTCGACGGACCCCGGCTCCACGCCCCGCTGACGGCACAGGTGCCGAAACGCGACCGAGCGGGCCTCGCCCGGCACATCGGTGACGCCGTAGACTTCGACGCGATTGCACGTCGACAGGATCACCGCCTCGCGCACGACGCCGGTGCCCTGGATGTCGCGCAGCGCCTCGCGCAGCTTGTCCTCATCGACGGCCAGCCGCTCGCGCAGCTCGACCGGGGCGTTTTTGTGCGAGAGCCCGGCGACGAAGAGCGCCATTTACGACGCGTGCCTGCCCGGCAGGAACAGCCCGACGCTCAGCGTGAGAACCAGCGCCGCGAAGCCGAGGACCGCGAAGTACGCGGCGCGCCGGCCACGCCAGCCGCCGGCCGCGCGCCCGGCGAGCGTGCCGGCGTAGATCGCCCACGCGACGAACGAGAAGAGCGCGAGCGGGTCGAAGGCGAAGAGGCTCCCCCAGGCGGTGCGCGCCGACATGGCGCCGAGCAGGAGGCCGACGGTGAGGAACGGAAAGCCGAGCGCGAGGGCCCGGTACGTGAGCCGGTCCAGCGTCTCGAGCGGCGGCAGGCGGTAGTAGAAGGCGCCGGGGCGCCGCGCCTTGAGCTGGCGCTCCTGGAGCAGGTACATGACGGCGCCGGCAAAATTCAGCACGAAGGCGCCGATGCCGACGAGCGCGAGGGCGATGTGGACCCAGATCCACGTCTTGCCGAGCGTGGGCTCGAGCGACGCGGCGGGCGCCGCGTTGGCCTTGAGACTGAGGATCAGCACGACGGGCAGCACGAAAGCGCCGAGCACCCGCACGCCCGTCTGCCGCTCGGCGATCATCTCGATCAGCACGACCAACCACGCGGCCACCGACACGGCCTCGCCGAGCGTGCCGAGCGGCGGCCGGCCGACTTCCACGGCGCGAACGACCAGCGCCAGCGTGTGGCAGGCCCATCCCGCGAGCGTAGCGACCGAGGCGAGCCGATGGGTCAACTCTTGACGCTGCACAAGGTGGGCGAGCGCCAACCCCGTGGCGCAGATGTAACCGATGACCGCCAAGTTCAGCAGAAGGCCGTCCATAGTCTCAAAAAGTCAAGAATGTTGCGAGTTTACCACAATTCCGATGCGGGTTTACCGGCTGGCCGTCACCCCTGACGGACGAGCTGGATCAGCGAGGGGATCGGACGCCAGTAGCCCGCGCGGACGGCGACGAGGTCGAAATGGGGCGACCCCCAGTCCTCGATCAGCGCGGAGCCTGCATTCCAGCGAACCCGGCGATCAAGCTCCTTGATGTAGGCGTGGCACTGTTTGCACGCCGAGAGGAAGTAGCCCTCCTCCTTCTGCTCGGCGTCGAGACGGACGAGGTCCTTCGCCGTCTGGTGGCCGCAGAACGGGCAGCGCAGGCGCGCGAAGACCCAGTGGCTCCCACACACGTGGCATGCGAGTCGTCGTTGGCCGCTCTCGGTCACGTCCGCGAAACCCGGCGGCGCACCGCAGAAGGGGCAGACGCCGAGTGCCCAGCTGCTGTCCTTCAGGTGCGGTCGACACTCGGCGAAGTAGACATCCAGAGCGGGACGCAACGCGCAACACGCGAGGAAGCTCAAGACGTCCTGCGGGACTCCGAGGCTCTGCTCCGCCTCCGCCCCGCCGATCCTGCCCTTGCCGGGAAACAATGTCGCCGGAGCGATCTCCCCAGCGTCCCACGCTGCGGCGAAGCGCCGGGTCGCCTCCTGATAGTCCCCGAGGGCCGCCAGCAGCCCGAGTGACGCACCGAGCAGATCCTCGATCTGTTCCGGGGAGATGGACGGCCGGACCTCAGAGAGAAGCGGAACCTCTCGCTCCCAGCGCGCCTCGCACTCTCGGGCATTCCAGCGGAGCGGGAGCAGTCCGCGGTCGGACCACCGGGCCCACGACTCGAGCAGGGCTCCGAACGGCGCGAGCGGCTCGCGGAAGGTCGGGCGCCGGCTCAGGAGATCGCTCCACTCCTCGAGCAGCTTCACGTAGCTCAACAATTCCCCCGAAGACACCAGGGGCCCCGCGCGGCCGGGGCCCCTGGTGAGCTGATGAACGAGCCGAGCTAGGTCGCCTGCCCCGCAGCGATGATCACGTACTTGATGACGAACCCGCCTATTAGCATCAAGGCCGAAACCAGGGCCGTCATCGCCGGCACCGCCTTCTTGATTCCGCCCGCGAACTGGAGCGCGAGCGGGGCCACGATGCCGACGACGACCGCGCCGAGCCAGAACGTGAGGCTGTAGGGCCCGGAGAGGAGCTGCGCCAGCGCCTGCGCAATTCCGGTCGACCCCGACATCTGCACCGCGACGATGAAGAGCCCCAGCGCCACGACCTGGAGCACCAGCGCGAACGCGGTGAACCGCATCAGCCGCGACAGCGACTCGCGCGCCCGACCGCCAAGCGCGCTCAGGATCAGCGCGATCGCCGCGCCCCCGGTAGACGCGCCCACCACGAGGAACAGGGCGCCGAGCCAGTGGGCGTTGATGAAGAGCGGCCGCGCGGTGGCGCCGAGCAGCACCCCGGGATAGGCGGCGAGGAAAAATCCAAAGACGCCACCGATCACGCCGGCGACGAGCCGCAGCCGGCTCATGCTCCGTCCTCCCCGGTCTTCGAGGAAGACGTCGAGGGCGGCGAGGAAGGCGAAGAAGCTGAACCCGAGGAGTGCCCACGCTCCGGCGTTCATGGGTGATAGCAGCTTGAGGTGGAAGGGCCCGACGGTGATGGCGCTCATGCCGATCTCGAGCGACGGCTTCGAGACCATCACCATGTGGAGGAACCGGGTCGGCAGGCCCAGGTCGACGACCAGGAGGATCGGGCCCGGGAGGATCGTGAGAAACGCGATGTAGTAGCCGACGCGCACGATGTCGCGCTGACGCTCACCGCCGAGGAGGTTGGCGATCGTGGCGATCACGAACGCCCCACCCGCCAGCCCGCCCAGGAAGAAGTACAGATCGATCAGGAGCGGCCAGTCGGCGCTCTTGAGCAGACCCGGCTCCATCAGGCGCCTCCCTTCCCGTCCCGGTCCCTGAACGCCACCAGCGCACCGAGCCCCACGAGCAGCGCCGAGCCAATGGAGAGGAGCGAGTCGGTGATGACGTTCCGCTGTGGCAGCTTCGGCTTCTCGGGCAGCCCGTAAATCGAGGGCTTGCCGAGCAGGAGGAAGAACGCGTTGAGGCCGCCGAGGGGGCCGGTCTGGTCCTCGCCGTAGAGCTGAGCATCGTTGTAGCCCAGTTTCTTGAGCTTCCCGATCCGCTGCTTCGCATTGACCACGAGCTCGTCGCGGAAGCCGAACCTGATTGATTCCGTCGGACACGCCTTGGCGCACGCGGGGCCGAGACCGTTGTGAATCCGGTCGTTGCAGAAGGTGCACTTCGACGCCGTCCCCGTGTCCTGATTGAAGGCCACCACGCCGAACGGGCACGCCGAGACGCAGTAGCGACAGCCGTTGCAGATGTCCTGGTTGATGTTGACCGTGCCGTACTCGGTCCGGTAGATGGCGCCGGTCGGGCACGCTTCCAGACACCCGGCCTGGGCGCAGTGCTTGCACACGTCGGACATCATGTGCCACTGCTTCATCTGGCCCTTGGCGTCGGTTTCCTCGAAGAACCGCACGAGGCGATAGCTCTTGTCCGTGAAGTGGGGGTGGTTCTGGTAGGTGCCCGTCCACTCGGGCTCCTCAGGCGCCAGCTGGTTCCACTGCTTGCAGGCGACCTGACAGGCGCGGCAGCCGATGCACAGCGAGACGTCCGTGAACATCGCGAGCGTGCGTGCCATGGCTACGCCACCCCCTTCCTGACGTTGCAGAGGAGCGCCTTGGACTCCTGGATGAACGTCGTCGGGTCCCCGAGGCTCGCGACCAGGTCGTTCGTGATGTCGCCCCTGGCGGACCTCATCACCCCCTGGTAGCCCCAGTGCCACGGGATGCCCACCTGGTAGACCTTCTTGCCGTCGATGACGAACGGCTTGATCCGCTCGGTGACGAGGGCCTGGACCTTGATCTTGGCGCGCGGCGTCTCCACGGTGATCATGTCGCCGTTCTGGATGCCGAGCTCCTTGGCCATCTCCGACCCGATCTCGGCGAAGTGGCCGAAGAAGAGCTCGGAGAGCCACGGCACGTGGCGCGACATGCCGGCCGCGTGGTGCTCGGTGAGCCGGTAAGTGGTCAGCACGTAGGGGTACTTGTCCGGCTTGCCGAGCTTGTTCAACTCGCCGATGTCCCACACCTTCGCGACCGGGTTGTTGTTGACCTTCGACAGGAGGTTCTTCGTCGGCGACTCGAACGGCTCGTAGTGCTCGGGGAACGCGCCGTCCACGATCGACGCGAAGAACTGCCCCTTGCCGTGGGGGTTCATGATGAAGGCGTCGACGCCACCGATGCCCTTGAACGCCCCCTCCTTCTGCCGCGGCGCGTCCGGCGCCATTGTCCCCGGGAAGTCGGGCACGTCGTTGCCGACCCATTTCTTCTGCTCGGCGTCCCACCAGATGAGCTTCTTCTTCTCGCTCCACGGCTTGCCGGAGGCGTCGGCCGAGGCGCGATTGTAGAGGATCCGCCGGTTCGCCGGCCACACAAAGCCCCAGCCGTGGGCGAGATAGTCCCCGCCCTTGGCCTTCTCGCGGCGGAGCGCGAGGTTCTTCCCCTCCTCCGGATAGATGCCGGTGTAGATCCAGTTGCCGCAGGCGGTGAGGCCGTCGTCTCTCAGGTGAGCGAACGTCTTCATCGGCTCACCCTTCTTGTACTGGAGCTTGCCGTCCTTGTCCGTGACGTCGTCCGTCGCGTACCCGTTGCACTCCTTGAGGACCAGCTCCA
>JBOHQB010000270.1:0-2623 GCA_050731995.1 Candidatus Rokuibacteriota bacterium | reverse complement strand
CCACGCGCCCGGCGTTCGGACCGGGCAGCGATCCGAACCCACCGATCGACGTCGGCGACGGGTTTCTGATGCGCCACGGCTACGCCGTCGTCTCCTGCGGCTGGCAGTGCGACGTCCCGGAGCTCGGGGGATTGTTCCGGCTGTACGCGCCGGAAGCGCGGGGCGCCGACGGCCGGCAGCTCCGTGGACGTGTCTGGGTCAACCTCCAGGCGCCCGAGCCCGTCACGGATTTTCTCCTCTCGGACCGCGGACACCTAGCCTACCCCGCGGCCGATCTCGAGGAGCGCGACGCGGTGCTCCAGGTGCGCGACCAGCTCGACGGCGCGCCGCAGGTGATCCCGCGCGAGCGGTGGCGCTTCGCGCGCGTCGCGGGCGGCCGCGTGGTTCCCGACCCGCGCCACGTCTGGCTCGACGGCGGCTTCGAGAAGGGACGCCTCTACCAGCTCGCATACACGGCCGTCGGCGCGCCGGTTCTCGGCACATCCTTTGCCGCGCTCCGCGACTGCGTGTCATGGCTCAAGCACGGCGGCGCCGACGACGGCAACCCGGCCGCGGGCGCGCTGCGCTACGCCTTCGCTTACGGACGCTCGCAGACCGGCCGCTTTCTACGGACGCTCGTCTACTGGGACCTGAACACGGACGAGCAGGGTCGGGAGGCGCTCGACGGCATCATCGCGAACGTCGCGGGCGGCATGCGCGGCGAGTTCAACCAGCGCTTCGGCCAGAACTCCAAGGACCGGCCGCAGCTGATGGCGCACGTGTTTCCGTGCACGGACGTGGAGACGACGGATCCCGTCACCGGGAAGACCGACGCCCTCCACGCGCGGATCAACGCACACGGCAGCCGGCTCAAGGTCTTCTACACGAATACCTCGGCCGAGTACCACCGCGGCGACGCGTCGCTGGTCCACACCGATCCCGACGGCCTGCGCGACGGCGCGCACGGTCCGAATACGCGCGTCTATCTGTTCAGCGGCACCGAGCATGGCCTCGGTATCTGGCCGCCGTCGGATTCGAGCGTTGTCGCCGCCGATCCTCACGGCTGGACCGAGCGGGCGCAGAACCTCCGCGCCACGGTGAACTACGGCCGGCTGCTCCGCGCGTGCCTCGCGAGCCTCGACCGCTGGGTGACGGACGGCGTCGAGCCGCCGCCGAGTCGTCATCCGCGGCTCGACGACGGAACGGCCGTGGTGCCCGAGGCCCTGCAGAAGGCGTTCGATCGCATCCCCGGCGCGCACTACCCGCGTCATCACGCGCGCGCGCGTCGGCTCGACTTCGGTGCCGATCCGGAGCTCCGGGTGATGGCGGTCGTCCCCCCTCGCGAAGGACCCGTGTTCGGCACACTCGTCTCCGCCGTGGACGACGACGGCAACGAGGCGGCCGGCATCCCCGTGCCCGAGCTTCGCGTCCCCCTCGCGACTCACACCGGCTGGAACCTCCGCCACCCGGACATCGGCGGCGCCGAGCAGCTGCTCTACTTCGCCGGCTCCACGCTGCCCTTCGCGATGACGCGCGCGGCCCGGCGGGCGTCCAGCGATCCCCGCCCGTCCATCGAGGAGCGCTACCCATCGCGTGACGCCTACCTCGAGCGCGTCCGCCGCGCGGCCCTGGACCTCATCGCCGAGCGCTACCTCCTGGCGGAGGACGTGGAGCTGTCGGTCACGCTCGCCGCGCGCATGTGGGACTGGCTCGCGACGCAAGTCGTGGTAGCTTCTCGGTAGGACCTTTATCATGACCCCGACTATCTGGACCTCCGAGACCGTTCCGATCGCGGGTGCAGCGCTGCATGTGGCGCGCGCAGGGACGGGCGCTTCCCTGCTCGCCCTTCATCACGACATCGGCACGCCCGACGGCCTGCCGTTCTACGACGCGCTGGCCCGGGACCATACGGTACTCCGGCCGTCGCATCCGGGCTACGACAAGTCGGAGCGGCCCGCCTGGATGCGGAGCGTGCGCGACATGGCGGTCGTCTACCAGTCGCTGCTCGCGCAGCACGAGGCCACGCGCGCCGGCGACGTCACCGTCGTGGGGCTCGGCTTCGGCGGCTGGATCGCGGCCGAGATGGCGACGATGGCGCCGCGCGCGTTCCGCCGGCTGGTGCTGGTCGGGCCGATGGGCCTCAAGCCCGAGCGCGGCGAGATCGCGGACCAGGCGCTCCTCTCCTACATCGACTATGTGCGCCTGGGCTTCGCCGACCAGCGCGCGTTCGACCGGATCTACGGCACCGAGCCGGCGACCGCCACGCTGGAACAGTGGGACCTCAATCGCGAGATGACGTTCCGGATCGCGTGGAAGCCCTACATGTACAATGCCGCCCTGCCGCACCTGCTGGGCGGTGTCACGACGCCGACCCTCATCGTCTGGGGACGCGACGACCGCATCGTGCCGCTCGAGTGCGGTGAGCGCTACGCCAAGGCGCTGCCGCAAGCGCGCCTGGCGATCGTCGAGAACGCCGGGCATTTCCTCGAGATGGAGCAGCCGGACCAGCTCGCTCGCCTGATCGGAGACTTTCTATGCACCTGATGTACTTCACCGAGCAGCCGATGTCGGCGTACCCGGAGCAGGAGGGCCGCGACTTCGGCGCCACCGCGCTGATGTTCTCCAACAAGCACTTCGACCCGGT
>JBOHQB010000269.1:0-1824 GCA_050731995.1 Candidatus Rokuibacteriota bacterium | reverse complement strand
GGGCGGGCGTCTGCGGCTCCGATCTGCACATCTGGCGCGGCGAGATGAAGGAGACCTACGGCGCGAGCCCGCAGGACCTCACCTTCGGCCACGAGATGTGCGGGCGCATCGAGCGGCTGGGAGCGGGCGTGACCGCGGACTCGATGGGCCAGCCGCTCCGTGAAGGCGATCGCGTGACGTATTGCTACTTCTTCCCCTGCGGCCGCTGTCCCGTCTGCCTCCACGACGAGATGGGCAGCTGCCCGCGCAAGATGCGGCCCAACCGGGTGGCGGGCACGCCGCCCTACTTCAACAACGCCTACGGTGACTACTACTACCTCCGGCCGAACCACTACGTCTTCACGATGCCCGACGAGATCACTGACGACATGGCAACGCCGGCAAACTGCGCGCTCGCCCAGGTCCTCTACGGCCTGCACCGCGCGGGGCTGGGGACGGGCGACACGGTCGTCGTGCAAGGCGCCGGCGGTCTCGGGCTCAACGCGATCGCCGTCGCCCGCGACATGGGCGCCGGCCGCGTCATCGTCATCGACCGCATTCCTGGCCGCCTCGAGCTGGCGCGCGCCTTCGGCGCCGATCACACGCTCTCGCTCGCGGAGCTGACCACGGCCGAGGCGCGGCTCGAGGCGGTGCGGGAGCTCACCGACGGCTTCGGCGCCGACGTCGTCGCCGACTTCGTCGGCTATCCCGAGGTCGTCGCGGAAGGGCTACGCCTGCTGCGGAGCGGCGGGACCTATCTCGAGGTCGGCTCCATCGCGCCCGGCAACATCTTCTCCTACGACGCGACCGCGCTCGTGCGGGGCAACACGCGGATCGTCGCCACGTCCAACTACTCGCCCTGGGCACTCGGCGAGGCGCTGGCTTTCTTGAGACGCACGCGTGACCGCTTCCCCTTCAATAGAATCGTCTCGCACGTCTATCCGCTCGAGAAGATCTCGGAGGCCTTCGTCCAGGCCGACTGGCTGCAGCGCGGGGGCGACGGGCTGAAGATCTCGCGCGCCGCGCTGTCGATGGCGTGAGTGCAGTCGAGGGCGTGAGCCCGGTCGAGTTCGGCCTCTTCGACCACGTGGACCGTGGGGAGGCGCCGATCGGCGACCTCTACGCGAGCCGCCTGAGCCTCATCGAGGCCGCCGACCGCGCGGGCTTCCGCACGTACCACGTCGCGGAGCACCACGCCACGCCGCTCGGCATGGCGCCCTCCCCAGGCATCTTCCTCGCCGCCGTCGCCCAGCGAACGCGACGGATCCGCTTCGGCCCGCTCGTCTACATCCTGCCGCTCTACGCGCCGCTGAGGCTCATCGAGGAGATTTGCATGCTCGACCAGCTGAGCGGCGGCCGCTTCGAGCTCGGCGTCGGGCGCGGCATCTCGCCCTACGAGCTTGCCTACTGCGGCCTCAACTTCCACGAGGCGGCGGAGATGTACACGGAGGCACTCGAAGTGGTGCTTGCCGGGCTCCAGACCCGGCGGCTGACGCACCGCGGGCGCTACTACCGCTATCTCGGCGTGCCGATCGAGCTCGAGCCGGTCCAGAAGCCGCACCCGCCGCTCTGGCAGGGTGTCGTCTCGCCCGAAAGCGCGCGCGAGGCAGCGCGGCGAGGCGCGAGCGTCGCCGGCAACGCGCCGAACGCGACGATGAAGTCCATCGCCGAGGCGTACTACGAAGCGCGGCAGGCCCTCGGTACGGGTGACGCCGGCGGCGGCGGCGCCGGGCTCGTCGGCGCCCAGCGCCACGTCTACGTCGCCGAGACCGACGCCGAGGCGGTCGCGATCGCGCGCCCCGCCTATCGCGTCTGGTACGAGAGCCTCACGAGCCTCTGGCGGGC
>JBOHQB010000268.1:0-5586 GCA_050731995.1 Candidatus Rokuibacteriota bacterium | reverse complement strand
TCGCCGAGGCGCGGCGCGTGCTGCGGCCGGGCGGCGTCGTCGTGGTGCGCGTGCCGAACGGCCCCGTCCACGCCGCGTGCGCCCGGCTGCTCGCCCGCCTGGGGCCGTGCGCGCGGTGGCGCGGCTGGGACGGGTACCCGATCCTCCACGTCTTCGCGTTCGGCCCGTCGGCGCTCGCGCGTCTGGCCGAGCGCGCCGGTCTCACGCGGGTCGAGGTTCTCAACTCGCCGCGCGCCGACGGGGGCGGCCGGGCGCGGCGCCTGGCGGGCGGCGCGATCGGTGCGCTGGCCGCGCTCGCCGCGGCGATCTCGCGCGGCCGCTGGCTGCTCGGTCCGTCCATCGAGGTATGGGCGGAGAAGCCGGGGGACGACGGGGCGTGACCCTGCGCGTTCTCCACGTGATCACGCGCCTGACGCTCGGCGGGTCGTCCGAGAACACGGTCGGCGGGATCCTCGCGCTCGAGCGGGCCGGCTACGCGTGCGCGCTGGCGGTCGGGTTCGCCGGGTCCGAGACCGAGGTGCTCGAGGACGCGCGCCGCCGCGGCTGCCGCCTCGTCGACGTGCCGGCGCTGCGACGCGAGGTGGCGCCCGTCGCCGACCTGCGCGCGCTCCGCCAGCTGCTCGACGTGATCCGCCTCGAGCGGCCCGACATCGTCCACACGCACACGTCCAAGGCCGGCTTCGTCGGCCGGCTGGCGGCGCGGATCACCCGCGTGCCGGCGGTGATCCACCAGCCGCACGGGCACGTCTTCTACGGATACTGGGGCCCCGCCCGGACGGCGGTCTTCACGTCCCTCGAGCGCCTCGCGGCGCGCTGGACGGACCTGGTCATCACGCTCACCGATCGCGGCATCGAGGAGCACCTGGCCCGCGGCATCGGGAGCCGGGAGCTCTACGCCACCGTGCCGAGCGGCGTGCCGACGGACGCGCTCCGGGCGCGGGCGCCGCACCGCGACGCCGCCCGGGCGCGCCACGGCGTCTCGCCGGACGCATTCGTCATCGCCGCGCTGGGCCGCTTCGTGCGGATCAAGGGGTTCGATCTCCTCGTGGCGGCCTGGCCGCGCGTCGTCGAGGCGCTGCCGCAGGCGCGACTGCTGCTGATCGGCGACGGGCCCGAGCGCGTCACGCTGGAGGCGCAGGCGCGCGACCTCGGTGTCGCCGAGCGGCTGCGCGTCACGGGCGCCACGCCCGACGTCGCCGGCTGGCTCGCCGCCGCCGACGCGCTGGCCGCGCCGTCGCGCAACGAGGGGATGGGGCGCGCGCTGGTCGAGGCGATGGCGCTGGGCCTGCCGGTGATCGGCGCCGCCGTGGGCGGCATCCCGTCCGTCGTCGACGACGGACGGTCGGGACGGCTCGTGCCGCCCGAAGATCCAAAGGCCCTGGCCGCGGCGGTGATCGAGCTGGGGCGCGACCCGGCTCTTCGCGCCAGGCTCGGGGAGGGGGCGGTCGCGCGGGCGGAATCGTTCTCCACGGCCGTCGCCGACCGCGCCCTCGTCGCCGCCTACGAGGCCCTCGCGCGCGCCAGGGTGCTCACGTGACCCGGCTCGTCTCGCTCGTCGCGGCGCTCGGCCTGCTCGCGTCACTCGCGGCGTCCGCCGCCGCGCAGCCGCTCGAGCGCCTCGCCGGCGTGGTGCACGTTCACTCGGACCTCTCGACCGGCACGCTGTCGATCGGTGACCTCGCGGTGCTCGCCGACCGGCAGGGGATCGGCGCGCTGCTCCTGACCGAGAACTATCTCCTGCGCGTCGAGTACGGCCTCTGGCCGTTCCGCGCGCTCACGCGCGTGTCGCGCGAGGAGCCCTCGGTGCTCGGCGATCTCGAAGGCTATCTCGACCGGGTCGCGCGGGCCCGCGGTGCCGCGCCGCGGGTGGTGCTGGTCCCCGGCGTCGAGGTCGCGCCGCACTATCACTGGACGGGCTCGCCGTGGGCCCTCGAGATGGCGCTCCACGACACGCAGAAGAATCTCCTCGTCTTCGGCGTCGACGATCCGGCCGCGCTCCGGGGCCTGCCCGTGATCGGCAACCCGCACGCCCGCGTCTTCGCGGCGCCGTCGCTCGTGGACGCGCTTCCGGTGCTCCTGATCGTCCCGGGCGCCGTCTTGCTGATATGGCGGCGCCCGCGACGGCAGCGGCTCGGCCGCGCGGTGATCGTCGTCCGCCGACGCGTGTGGCTGCCCGGTCTCGTGCTCGTCGCGGTGGGCGGCGTCGCGCTCGCGCGCGGCTGGCCGTTCACGGTCGACCTTCATCCGGCGTGGGAGGCGCGCGGTCTCGCGCCCCACCAGACGCTCATCGACCACGTCGAGCGGCTCGGGGGCGTCTCCGTATGGTCCCTGCCGGAGGCGCGCGACAGCGGCGACGACCGCGTCGGCCCCGTGCGCGTCACGTGGGAAACTCCGCCGTATTCCGACGATCTCTTGCGGACCTTCCGCTACACGGCGTTCGGCGCGGTCTACGAGGACACGACGCGGTTCGAGCGCCCGGGAGGCGGCTGGGACCGGCTGCTGACCCAGTACGCCGCGGGCGAGCGGAGCCGGCCGGCGTGGGCGCTCGGCGAGTCGGGCTTCCACGATCTCGGCGGCGGCAAGGCCATCGGTCCCGTCCAGACGGTGTTCCTCGTACGTGAGCGGTCGCCGCGCGCGGTGCTCGACGCGCTGCGGGCCGGGCGGATGTACGCGCTCCAGCGCACGCGCGAGCTGAGCCTGGAGCTCACGGACTTCAGCGTGACTGTGGGCGGGGCCGTGGCGGTCTCGGGCGAGACCGCGCGCGCCGCGCCGGGCACACCGCTCGAGGTGGCGATCGCGGTGGATTCGCCGGGCCGCCGTCAAGATCTGCGCGTGACGCTCGTGAGGAACGGCGCCGTTCTCGGTGGCTGGCTCGGCGACACGCCGTACCGGGTGGTGCACCGCGAGGTCTTCGACGGCGCGCCGCTCGTGTTCCGGCTGGAGGCACGGGGCCAGGGGCCGCGCCTCGTCTCCAATCCGATCTTCGTGAAGGCCCGGTGAGGCGCCCGCGCCGATGAAGGTCGCGATCCATCAGCCGCATTACCTGCCGTGGCTCGGCTACCTCGCCAAGTGGGCCGCCGCCGACTGCTTCGTCTTCCTCGACACGGTGCAGTTCGAGAAGAACGGCTGGCAGAACCGCAACCGCATCAAGACGCGCGACGGCGTGCGCTGGCTCACGGTCCCCGTGCACGCCCGCCTGGGCGCGCCCATCCACGAGGTCGAGGTGGACGCGACGCAGCCCTGGCGGGCGCGCCACCTGCGCACGATCGAGCTGGCGTACACGGCGGCGCCGCACCTCGCGCGCCACCACGCCGACCTCGAGCGGTTCTACGCCGGCGCGTGGCCACGGCTCGACGAGCTGGCGGTCGCGAGCGCGACGTGGCTCGCCCGTGCGACGGGCATCCACGTGCCGGCGCGCCGCGCCTCGGAGCTCGAGGCGCGCGTGGGAGTGCGAAGCCGCAGGCCGTTCGACGGCCGAGGCGAGCCTGCGGCGATCGACCCCACGGACCGGCTCGTCGCCCTCTGCCGCGCCGTCGGGGCGGACACCTATCTGGCCGGCCGGGACGGCGCCCGGTACATGGATCCCGAGCGGTTCCGGGCGGCCGGGATCTCCGTGCTCTACCAGGCGTACACGCACCCCGTGTACACGCAGCTCCACGGGGAATTCGTTCCGTCCCTGTCGGCCCTCGATCTATTATTGATGCACGGCGATGAGAGCCTCGGGATCCTCTGTCGGGGCGACCGCTGGTCGCCGGAGCCACCGGGCGACTAGTGACATGGGGGGCCCCGAAATGGCCGTCCATCTCAGGCTTGCCTCGGCCGTCCCATCACAGCGTCGCCTCGCCTGCGGCTCCTCCTGCGGGCCTGCGGCTGCGCACTCCCATCACAGGCTTGCCTCGACCGTCCCATCACAGCGTCACCTCGCCTGCGGCTGCGGCTCCTCCTGCGGGCCTGCGGCTGCGCACTCCCATACCCCCCAACGCTCGGGGGCTCCCCGGCCGAGCCGTGGCGCCCCTCGATACGCCGAGACTCGTATGCCATGAACGTTCTCGCGATCGGCGCGCACCCGGACGACATCGAGTTCGGCTGCGGCGGCATGCTCGCCAAGTACGCCGACCGCGGCCACGAGGCCTACCTCTTCGTCGCTTCCGACGGCGCGCTCGGCGGCGACGGCGGCGTGCGCCGACGTGAGCAGGAGGAATCCGCACGCATCCTCGGCGCTAGCCGGGTGTTCTGGGGCGACTACCGGGACACCGAGGTCCCGCTCACGCGCGACATGATCGTCCGCCTCGAGACCGTGATCCGCGAGATCAAGCCGCGGATGATCCTGGTCAACTTCCCCGACGACACGCACCAGGACCACAGGAACCTCGCCCAGGCCGCGCTCTCGGCGACGCGCTTCGTGCCCAACTTCCTCTTCTACGAGGGGCCGACGACGCAGAACTTCGCGCCGAACTGCTTCACCGACATCGCGGAGGTGCTGGAGGACCGGAAGCTCGCGTGTCTCAAGGCCCACCGCTCGCAGGTCACGAAGACGAACATCGAGGACCTGACGATTCTCGAGCTCGCCCGGTCCACCGCCAACTTCCGTGGCATCCAGGCGCGCGTGAAGTACGCCGAGGCGTTCCAGTCGATTCGGCTGCTGCTGAACCTTTGACTTGATTCCCCACTCCCAGCCGAGCGTCAGCGAGGAGGACGCGCTCGCCGTCGCCCGCGCCGTGCGATCGGGGCGCCTCGCGCAGGGGCCGGAGGTCGAGGCGTTCGAGGCGGAGCTCGGGGCGCGGCTGGGCGTCGAGGCCGTGGCCGCGGTGTCGTCGGGGAGCGCTGCGCTCGAGCTGGCGCTCCAGGCGCTCGGGGTGGGCGCGGGTGACGAGGTCATCGTGCCGAGCTACGTCTGCGACGCGCTTTGGCACGCGGTACGCCGCCGCGGCGCCACGCCGGTCCTCGCCGATGCCGATCCCGGCACGCTTTCGCTCTCCGCCAAGGACGCGGCCGCGCGGGCGACGCCGCGCACGCGCGCGGTGATCGTGCCCCACGCCTTCGGCCTCGCGGTGGATCTCGAGCCCTTCCTGGCGCTCGGCGTGCCCGTGGTCGAGGACTGCGCGCAGGCGCTCGGCGCGGTCGTGGACGGCCGGCCCGCCGGCGCGCGCGGCGCCCTCGCGGTCTGCTCGTTCTACGCGACGAAGATGCTCGCGACGGGTGAGGGCGGCGCGGTGGCGGGTCCGGCCGGACTCGTCGGGCGCGTGCGCGAGGCGCGCGCGTACGACGAGCGCGAGGACCTGGCGCCGAGGCTCAACGCGAAGCTGACGGATCTGCAGGCCGCGCTCGGGCGGAGCCAGCTGGGGCGACTCGACCAGTTCGTCGCGCGCCGGCGCGAGATCGCGGCGCGCTATCGCGCGCGTCTCGCCGGCGCCCGCTGTCGGCTGCCGCCGGACGCGGGCGCGCGTCACGTCTATCACCGCTTCGTGGTCGGCGTCGGGGGTCCGGCGGAGCACGTGCAGGGACGGCTGGCCGCCGCCGGCGTCACCGCGCGCCGGCCCGTCTTCCGCCCCGCGCACCGGGCGCTCGGCCTCCGGGGCTACCCGG
>JBOHQB010000267.1:0-3702 GCA_050731995.1 Candidatus Rokuibacteriota bacterium | reverse complement strand
ATCCAGTTCACGCCCGACCTGATGCCGTCGGACATCACCGGTCACGCGGTGCTCGATGTCTCCGCCGCAGGCAGCAACGCAAGCGGACTGGGCGCCTTGCGTATCCGTCGCGGCCCGGTGTTCACGCATCTGCTGCTGGCCGACGAAATCAATCGCGCACCGGCCAAGACACAGAGCGCGTTGCTTGAAGTCATGCAGGAATACCAGGTCACGTTCGAAGGCCAGACGATGCTGTTGCCGCGGCCGTTCATGGTGCTGGCCACGCAGAATCCGCTGGAGACCGAAGGCACGTATCCGCTGCCGGAGGCGCAGCTCGACCGCTTCCTCTTCAAGCTGCGCGTGCGCTATCCGCAGATCGAGGAGCTTAACGCGATCATCGACCGGACGACCCAGGCGCGCGGCGCGACGGTGGACCGGGTCATGACGGGGGCCAAGGTCCTCGCGTTCCGGGAGCTGATCCGCGAGGTCCCCATCGCCTCGCACGTCCGCGACCTCGCGTCCACCATCATCATGGCCACCCACCCGCAATGGGAGCGCGCGCCCGAGGCGACGCGCCGCTTCGTCCGCTACGGGGCGAGCCCGCGCGGCGCCCAGGCGCTGGTCCTCGGCGGCAAGGTGCGCGCGCTCGCGCAGGGGCGCTACAACGTCAGCGCCGAGGATCTCAAGACGCTGGCCGCGCCGGCGCTGCGGCACCGCATCATCCTGAACTTCGAGGGCGAGGCCGAGGCCGTCGACATCGACGTGCTGGTCGGTCAGATCGTGGAGGCGGCCGAGGCCGTCACCGTCCAGGGCAAAGAAGCGTTTCTCCGCTGAGAGCGGGAGGGCTCATGACCCCGATCGGGAAGCTCGAGCGGTTGGTGCGGTGTGTCGTCTCCGAGATTCGGCGCCGGCGCGCGGAGTACTATGCGCTGCGCGGCATCTTCTGGCTCTCGCTGCCCGCGCTGGTCGTCCTCCTCCTCAAGGGGGTGATCGGCCCGCGCGCGGCGCTGATCGCCACCGCCCTCGTCGTGCTCGGCGCCGTCGCCGGCGCCGCGTGGGGCTGGGCACGCCGCACCGACCGTCTGGACGCCGCGCGGCTGGCCGACCGGGCCTACGGGCTCGAGGATCGGGTGGGCACCGCCCTCGAGTGGGCGGACCGGAGCGACCGCTCGTCGCTCGTGGACGCGCTCGTCGCGGACGCCGTCGCCCACGCGGAGTCGCTGCCGGCGCGCGTGATCGTGCCGCGCCGCGTGCCCCGGGAGGCGCGGCTGGTGCCCGTCCCCCTCGTGCTCGGGCTCGTTCTCGCGCTGGCGCCGCCGGTGCCGCTGCCGTCGGTGCGACTGCCCGATCTCGCGCTCTCGACGAGCCACGACGAGCTCGACAAGTCCGGCGGCACGGCGGAGCTCGAGGAGCGCCGCGCCCAGGTCCCGCGCGAGCGGCTCAAGCCGCCGTCGTTCGAGGAGCGCGACTTCAACGCGCGCGCCGGTGCGGGCGGGCCGGCCTCGGGCGGCGACCTTGCCGCGATCTTCAAGGACACGGCGCTGTCGACGCAGCGGCCCGACTTCAACAGCTTCCTCAAGAAGGGTGACGACCGGCTCCGGATGCTCGAGCAGGTGGACCGGCTGCCGGACCTCCAGTCGGATTTCACGGCGAGCCAGTACAAGATGGTGTTCCGCAAGTCCAAGGCCCTGTCGGGCGGGCTCCGCCCCGACCAGATCTCGCCGCAGAAGCTGCGCGAGCTCCTCGAGGAGATGGAGCGGCTCGGCCGCAAGGGCGGCAACTGGACGGGCGAGATCGGCGAGGGGATGGACGCGCTCGAGGGCGGCCAGACCGATCGCGCGCTCGAGGCCATGCAGAGGGCGCTCGACAAGATGCGCGCCCAGGACGAGGCGCAGCGCGGGGGCAAGGGCCTGCGCGGCGGGCGCGAAACCGACCGCAGCGGGCGGCGCGAGCGCGGGCGCGGCGGCGAGGGGATGGGGGACGAGGGTGACTTCGGCGAGGGCGAAGGACTCTATCCCGGCAAGGGCAAGAGCGGCGCGCCGAAGGGCGACGCCACCTCGCGGCTTCGCGGGAACCCCTATGACGTCGGCGTCGAGGGCGAGTCGCGGCGCGGCCGGAAGGACGGATTCGATACCAACCTGACCGGACGGGGCGGGTCCATGCAGTCGCGGCTGCAGTACCTCGGCGTGATCGGCCAGTATCGGAAGCTGATGGAAGACGCGATCACGCGGGAGTCCGTGCCGCGCGACTACCATTCGCAGATCAAGGATTATTTCCACGCGCTCGACGAGCGCTAGGCCCGTGCCCGCCACGACCCGTGCCGGCTTCTTCACCGCCGAGTTCCTGGCCAAGCTCGAGCGGCTCGCGCTGCTCTCGAAGCGGACGTTTCGCGGGAGCGTGAAGGGCGAGCGCCGCAGCCCGCGGCGCGGGCAGTCCGTCGAGTTCGCCGACTACCGCCAGTACGGCATCGGCGACGACCTCCGCTACGTGGACTGGAACGTCTACGCCCGATCCGACCGCCTGCACGTCAAGCTGTTCGTGGACGAGGAAGACCTGCGCGTCCACCTCCTCGTCGACGCGTCGACCTCCATGGACTTCGGCGCGCCGATGACCAAGCTCGCCTGGGCGGTGCGCCTCGCGGCCGCGCTCGGCTTCGTCGGTCTCGCCGGTTTCGAGCGCGTGGGCGTGGGCGTGCTCCGCGAGCGCGTCGCCGAGGGATTTCCGCCGGCGCGCGGGCGCGCGCAGATCCAGCCCATGCTGGACTTCCTCGCGGCGGTCCGCCCCGGGGGCGGCACGGGCCTCAACGAGGGCCTCGTCGACTACGCCAAGCGCGCGCGCGAGGCCGGGGTCGCGATCCTGATCTCGGACCTGCTCGACCCGGCGGGCTGGGAGACCGGCGTGCGCGCGCTCCTCGAGCGGCGCTTCGATGTGCACGTGGTCCACGTGCTCTCGCCCGAGGAGCTGAACCCCGAGCTCACCGGCGACCTGCGCCTGCTCGACAGCGAGAGCGGCGAGACGCGCGACATGTCCATCGACGGCGAGGCCGTGCGGGCGTACCGCGAGCGGCTGCGAGAGTTCCTCGCGCACGCGGAGGCCTTCTGCCTCGCCCGCGAGGTGGACTACTATCGGGTGGCCAGCGACACGTCCGTCGAAGAGGTCGTCGGCTCGCACCTCCGCGGCCGGGTGCTCGCGTGAGCTTCCTCTCGCCCCTCGCCTTCGCGCTGCTCGGGCTGACCCTGCCGCTCGTCCTGCTCTACTTCCTCAAGGTGCGGCGCCACGAGCGGAGGGTGTCGAGCCTGCTCCTGTGGCCGGCCGCGCTCCGCGACCGTGAGGCGTCGGCGTTCTTCCAGCGGCTGCAGCGCGACCCGCTCCTGATCCTCCAGTTCCTGGCGCTCGCGGCGCTGACGCTCGCGCTGGCGCGCCCGGCGGTGACGGTGCTGGGGGAGGGCGCGCGCAAGGTCGTGATCGTGCTCGACACCTCGGCGTCGATGAAGGCCCGCGACGTGAAGCCGACGCGCTTCGAGGCGGCGCGTGCCGAGGCGGCGAAGGTGGTGCGCCGCCTCGGCGAGGGCGCCGAGATCATGGTGATCGAGGCGGGCGTCCAGCCGCGCGTCGTCGCGGCGCTTGGCCGCGACCACGACCGCGCCCTCGCCGCGATCGGAGCGGCCCAGCCGCGCGACCTGCCCAACCGGCTGCCCGAGGCCATCCGCACGGCGCGCGCGC
>JBOHQB010000266.1:0-1708 GCA_050731995.1 Candidatus Rokuibacteriota bacterium | reverse complement strand
CGGGCGCGCCGAGGATCCCGACACGACCCGGCTCGTCCGCGCGCTGACCCGCGCGCGCCGTCGCGGCTGGCTCACGCGGGCGGAGTTCCTGGCCGCCTGCCGCTGGAAGAGCGCCCGGGCGGTCCGCCGCCAGCGCGTCAACGGCGAGGCGCGGATCCGCGCGGTCACCCGCGCCGCATTCGCGACCTCGAGCGAGCGGCGCCGGATGGCCCTGCTCACGGAGCTTGCCGGAGTGAGCGTGCGGACGGCGTCCGCGATCCTGACGCTGACTGCTCCGCGCCGCTACGGCGTGCTCGACATCCGCGTCTGGCAGCTCCTCTATCGTCTGGCCGCCGTCCGCCGCAACCCGGCGGGTCGAAGCTTCACGCTCGGCCACTGGCTCGAGTTCGTCGGGTTGCTGCGGCGCTCTGCGCGGCGCTACGGCGTCGGCGCGCGGGCCCTCGAGATCGCGCTCTTCCGGTGCCACCGGCGGCTGCAGACGGGACGGCTCTACGAGTAGAATCCTCCCATGAGCGTCCCCGCGTGCCCGAAGTGCGGCTCGACGAAGATCCAAAACGACGAGTGCCTGCACTGCGGGATCTTCGTCTCGAAGTACCTCGCCTACCTTCGCTGGAAAGAGTCCGGCCTCGTCCCGGGCGCGCCGCCGTCGCAGGGCCAGGGGCAGATGCACGTCGTGGACTACCGGCTGCTCGGCGACGACATGCAGTACGTCGAGATCGAGCTCGACCCGGGCGAGGCGGCGGTCGCCGAGGCGGGCGCCATGATGTACATGGACGCCGGGATCGAGATGGACACGATGCTCGGCGACGGCAGCCACTCCGGCGTGCTGGGCGCCGTGCTGGGCGCCGCGAAGCGCGCGCTCGCCAGCGAGTCCATCTTCATGACCATCTTCACCAACGCGTCGCACGAGAAGCGCCACATCGCCTTCGCCTCGGCGACGCCGGGCAAGATCGTGCCGATCCGGCTCTCGGAGATCGGCGGCGAGCTGATCGCCCACAAGGACGCGTTCCTCGCGGCGGCGAAAGGGGTGTCCATCGACATCGCGTTCCAGAAGCGGTTGTCGGTCGGAATCTTCGGCGGCCAGGGATTCATCATGGAGCGGCTCAAGGGCGACGGGCTCGTCTTCGTCTCGACGGGCGGCGCGCTCCACGAGCGGACGCTCGCCCCCGGCGAGACGATCCGCGTCGAGACCGGCTCGATCGTCGGCCTTCAGCCGACCGTGGAGTTCGACATCGAGTACGTGGGCAGGATCAAGTCGGCGATCTTCGGCGGGCACGGGCTCTTCTTCGCGACGCTGCGCGGACCCGGACGCATCTGGCTCCAGTCGCACACGCTCGACAAGCTCGTGGCGCGGATTGCCTCCCAGATCGGGGCGCGCGCCTCCACGACGGGTGTGTCTCCTTCGTCCGGCGGCGGCAGTGAGTAAGCGCGAGCGCATCGCGGCGGCGCTGGCCGGGGCGCCGGTGGACCGGACGCCGATCGCCTTCTGGCGCCACGTGCCGGAGGTGGACCACCGCGCCAAGGGCCTCGCCGACGCGATGCTGGCGTTCCACCACCGTTGGGACCTCGATCTCATCAAGGTCATGTCGAGCGGCGTCTACTGCGTCGAGGACTGGGGTTGCAAGGTTGCGTACCAGGGCGCGCCGAGCGGCGCCAAGCAGTGCACGGAGCACGCCGTGAAGACCACGGCGGACTGGAGCCGGATCCG
>JBOHQB010000265.1:0-13376 GCA_050731995.1 Candidatus Rokuibacteriota bacterium | reverse complement strand
GAGCGCGATGGCGAGCGCGAGGTCGGGCGGGGTCAAACGAGGGATGCTAGCATGCCGGCGATGGCCGTCTTTCACTTCACGCTGACCGAGCTGCCCCCCGAGACCCAGGCCCTGCGCGCCGAGGTGCGGCAGTTCCTGGGCGAGACCCTGGGCGACCGTCCGTCCCACCGGCGGGCCCGGTCGTGGGGCGGCTTCGACCCGGACTTCAGCCGTCGGGTGGGCGCCCGCGGCTGGATCGGGATGACCTGGCCCAAGCGCTACGGCGGCCACGAGCGGAGCTTCCTCGAGCGCTACGTCGTGCTGGAAGAGATGCTCGCCGCGGGCGCGCCGGTGAGCGCCCACTGGGTCGCCGACCGGCAGAGCGGTCCGCTCCTCATCCGCTTCGGCACCGAGGCGCAGCGCGAGAGGATCCTGCCGGGCATCGTGCGCGGCGAGCTGGCCTTCGCGATCGGCATGAGCGAGCCCGACTCCGGCTCCGACCTCGCGTCCATCCGCACCCGCGCCGCGCGCGTCGACGGCGGCTATCGCGTCAACGGCACCAAGGTGTGGACGAGCAACGCGCACATCTCCGACTACCTCATCGCGCTCTTCCGGACCCAGGTCGTCCCGGACAAGAAGCACGAGGGGCTGACGCAGTTCCTCGTGGATTTGAAAAACACGAAGGGCATGACGATCCGGCCCATCATCGACCTCGCCGGCCGGCACCACTTCAACGAGGTCAACTTCACCGACGCCTTCGTGCCTGAGGAAGCCCGCGTGGGGAACGAGGGCGACGGCTGGAAGCAGGTCACGACCGAGCTCGCCTTCGAGCGCAGCGGGCCGGAGCGCTACCTGTCCAGCATCGCGCTCATCCGCGAGCTGATCCGCGAGGTGTCGGCGCGTCCCGACGAGCGCGGCGTCGAGCAGGTCGGCCGCCTCGTGGCGGGGCTCGCCACGCTCCGCCAGATGTCGACGTCCGTCGCGGGGATGCTGCAGGCGGGTGAGAACCCGAACCTCGAGGCGGCGACGGTGAAGGACGTCGGCACGACCTTCGAGCAGTCCGTCCCCGAGCTGGTGCACGCGCTGGTCGGGACCGAGCCGACCAACGACACGGGCTCGGAGTTCCAGCAGGTGCTCGGCTACATCACGCAGACGGCCCCGTCGTTCTCGCTGCGCGGCGGCACCCGCGAGATCCTGCGCGGCATCATCGCGCGAGGGCTGGGACTGCGATGAGCGAGCCTCGGGCGAGCGAGCTCCGCTCGCTCCTCGCCGACACGGTCACCCGGCTCTTCAACGACCTCGCGACGAAGGAGCTGATCGAGTCCGCCGAGAAGGGCGTGTGGCCGGACAAGCTCTGGCGCGCGCTGGAAGAGGGCGGGCTCACGCTCCCGCTCGTGCCCGAGAGCGCGGGCGGCGCCGGGGGCACATGGCTCGACGCGCACGTCGTCGCGCGCGCCTCCGGCCGTCACACAGCGCCCGTGCCGCTCGCCGAGACGATCGTCGCGGGCTGGCTGCTCTCGCGCGCCGCCCTCGAGGTGCCGCTCGGGCCGCTGACGCTGGCGCCCGTCCACGAGGACGAGCGGCTGACGCTCGCCCGCGGCAGCGGCGGGGTCACGGTGAGCGGGACAGCGACGCGGGTGCCGTGGGGCCGCCACGCGGGCCATGTCGTCACGCTGTCGGACGTGGACGGCCGCGTGACCGTCGCCCTGATCGCCGCCGGCCGCGCGAAGATCGCCGCGGACACGAATCTCGCGCGCGAGCCGCGCGACACGCTCGTCTTCGACCAGGCGCCGGTGGCCGCGACGGCGCCGGTGTCCGGCGTGAGCGCCGACGCGATCCAGCTCTACGGCGCGATGGCGCGCGCCGCCCAGATGGCGGGAGCGCTGGAGTCGTGTCTGGAGCAGGCGGTGCGCTACGCGACCGAGCGGAAGCAGTTCGGGCGCCCGATCGGCTCCTTCCAGGCGATCCAGCAGAGCCTCGCCGTCCTCGCGGGCCACGTCGCGGCCTCCAGCATCGCGGCGGAGTCGGCGTTCCGCGCCGCGGACCTGGGTGACGCGCGCTTCGAGGTCGCCGTCGCGAAGGTGCGCGTCGGCGAGGCGGCGGGCATCGGCGCCGGGATCGCGCACCAGAGCCACGGCGCCATCGGCTTCACCTACGAGCACTCGCTCCACTTCGCCACGCGCCGTCTCTGGTCCTGGCGCGCGGAGTTCGGCAGCGAGAGCGCGTGGGCCCGACAGCTCGGACGCGCCGTCGTCGGCCGCGGCGCGGACGATCTCTGGAATCTCCTGACCGAGCGTCCCTAGCGGCTGTCGGGTTCTCGAGGAGCGCCACGGCTCCGCCGGGGCGCTGCCGAGCGTGGGGGGGTATGGGGGGCCATTTCGGGTCCCCCCATCTGGTTGTAGGCGACGAGTGCGGCGCCGCCGCGCACCGTCGTGTCCTTGTCCAGATCGATGAAGGCGACGCGCGTCGTCGCGACGGCGCCCGCGTAGGCGCGGCGCGCGAGACGTGCGCGCAGATCGGCCTCGCGCGAGGCGAAGGCGCGGCCGACGCTGCCGGCGATGAGCAGCCGCTCGGGGTTGAGGCCGTTCACGATGATCGTGAGACCGGCGGCGAGCGCCTCCAGCGCCTCGTCCAGGACCGCCGCCGCCGCGGCGTCGCCCTTGTCCGCGAGGTCGAAGAGGGCCGGCGCGTCGACCGTGCGGCCGAGCCGTTGCGAGGCGGCCGCCGCGAGGTCGCCGCCGGCGACGTACGCCTTGAGGCAGCCGCGCGCGCCGCAGATGCACGGCCGCCCGTCGAGCTTCACCGGCACGTGACCCAGCTCGCCGCCGAAGCCGCCGGCGCCGCGGTGCAGGCGTCCGTCGAGGATGATGCCGCCGCCGACGCCCGTGCCGATCGCCATCAACACCAGCGAGCGCGCGCCGCGGCCCGCTCCCCAGAGCCATTCGCCCACGGCGAGCGCGTTCACGTCGTTGTCGATGAACGCGGGCGCGCCGACGCGCTCGGCGAGGAGCCGCGCGACCGGCACACCGATCAGCTCGGGCACGTGGTGGGCCTCGCTCCCGACCGTGCCCGTCGCCGCGTCCACGACGCCGGGCAGTCCCGCGCCCGCGCCGGTGACGCGATCGCCGCGGTCCCGCGCGACCGCCGCGACCTCGGCGGCGAGAGCGAGGAGGCGCGCGAGCGCGTCGCCGCCGCCCGGCCCGTGGGTCGGCTGGCTCCGGCTGACGAGCACGCGCCCGTCGTGGGTGACGAGCCCGGCCGACATGCTCGTGCCGCCGACGTCGGCGCCCAGCAGGACCTCGCTCGACGTCATGCCGGCCGGCGACCCGCGACGACGTATCGGTCGACCGTGCGCGGGAGCACGTCGCGCGGGATCGTCCCCTCGGTGTCCACGGTTCTCAGATAGTCGAGCCGCTCGTAGCCGATCCGGGGGAACGGCTGCGGCTCGCGCGCGACGACGACGGGCTCGAGTCCCGCCGCGCGGAGGGTGCAGCGCGCACGCTCGATACCGAGGAAGGCGAAGAGCGTGAAGACTAGCCGTCCTCCCGGCGTCAGGTGAGCCGGCGCCTTGCCGATGACGCGGTCGAGCAGCGCCCAGCCGTCGGGCCCGCCGTTATCGGCCGCGGCCTCGGCGTCGTCGCGCTCGCGTCCGGGCGGCGTCGGCATCTGCGGCGGGCTGGTGCAGATCAGGTCGAAGCGAAGACCGGTGACCGGCGCGAAGCCGTCGCCGAGGCGCGCGTCCACGCGGTCGGCCACGCCGTTGCGCGCGGCGTTCTCCCGCGTGCAGGCGACGGCCTCCGGGCGGATGTCGGTCGCGATGACGTACGCTCCCGCCCGCGCCGCGAGGACGGCGGCGAGGCCCGCGCCCGAGCCGATCTCGAGCACGCGCTCACCGGGCCGGATGTCGAGGTGGCGGCAGAAGAGGAGCGAGCCGGCCTTCGGCGACTGCACCCCGGCGTCGATGCGGAACGTACAGCCGCGGTAGGAGAAGAGGAGCTCGCCCTCGTCGTCGCTCAGGACGTCGCTCACGACGCCGCTCGCCGCCCCGCGACCCGCGCGTACACGGCCAGATAGCCCGCGGTCTCCACGGCCGGTGTGAAGCGTGACTCGACGACGCGCCGCCCGGCCTCGCCGAGGCGGCGGCGGAGCTCCGCGTCGGCCGCCAGCCGCTCCGCCTTGTCCGCCAGCTCGGCCGCGGACGCGAAGAGGGCGCCGGTGACGCCGTCCTCCACGAGCGAGCGGTTGCCCGGAATGTCCGACGCGAGCACCGCGCGGCCGAGCGCGAACGCCTCGAGCACGGCGTTCGCCATTCCGCCTTCCGAGAGCGAGCAGTTGAGCACGATGTCGGCCGACGCGAGCAGCGCCGGCATCGCGTGATGCGGTACTGCGCCGAGGTAGCGGGCCCAGGGACGGCCGTCGAGCGCGGCGAGCAGGCGCCCGTGCTCCTCGGGATCGAGCACCGGGCCCGCGTACCAGAGCCGCAGCGCCGGGCGCCGGTGCGCGAGCCCGTCGAGCGCGGCGAGAGGCAGCAGCGGACGCTTGACGGGACGTATGCCGGCGGGGAACAGGATGCAGGGATCACCGGCCACGGCGGGCGCGGCGTGTCCCGCCGGCGCTTCCGGGATGCGGACGCTCTGCGGCACCACGGCGATGCGGGACGCGATCTCCGGCACGACGGCGCCGGCCGCCGACGCGACGCTCGCGTGGAAGACCGTCACCGCCGCCGCGGCGCGGAGCACGTCGCGCACTACGGGACCGTTCTCCCCACGCACGAGGTCGTGGCTGACGTCGGTCCCCGTGAGCGTGACGACGAGCGCGGCTCCACACGCGTCGGCCAGCGTACGCCCCAACGGGCCGGTGTGACGGGCGTGGAACGCGTGCACGATCTCCGGCGCGGTGCGCCTGGCCTCCGCGAGGCGCTCGGGCGAGGCGCCATCCGACGGCTCCCACACGCGGACGTGCACGCCCTCGGCTTCGAGTCCGCGGGCGATGCGGGCCACGGTCACGGCGTTGCCGCGCGGGGAGTCGAGCGGGGCGGGTGTGAGCAGGACCGCACGCATAAGCCGCCTCAGGCTATCATTGCGCCGCCCCGGCGATCCGGGCGATTCCGTGTCGAGTCAGGGGGCAGGACAGAGAGGATCGAGGCATGAGCACGACGCGCCGGGAGTTCCTACGGACCAGCGGTATGATCGCGGCCGGAATCGGCATGACGCCGCTCTTGGCAGCGTGCGCGTCGATGGGCGGGGGAGGGTCCGCCATCAACGTCGAAGAGATCACGATCGTCGAGCTCCAGGCCGCGATGCAGTCGGGACAGCTCACCGCCGAGTCGCTGGTCCAGATCTACGTCGAGCGCATCGAGACGATCGACCGCTCCGGCCCCACGCTGCGCGCCGTCCAGGAGATCAATCCCGACGCGCTCGGCACCGCCAGACTGCTCGACGAGGAGCGGCGCGCGAGCCGGCTGCGCGGCCCGCTCCACGGCATTCCGATCCTCCTCAAGGACAATATCGCCACGGCGGACCGGATGGAGACGACGGCCGGCGCGCTCGCGCTCGTCGGCGCGCGGCCCCGGCAGGATTCCACGGTCGCGCGCAAGCTGCGCGAGGCCGGCGCCGTGATCCTCGGCAAAGCCACGATGAGCGAGTCGGCGTACTTCAAATCCGCTCCCGGCTCGAGCGGCTGGAGCGCCCGGAGCGGCCAGTCGCGGAATCCCTACGCGCTCGACCGGACGCCCTGCGGCTCCAGCTCGGGCTCGGCGATCGCCGTGGCGGCAAACCTCGTCACCGTGTCCCTCGGCAGTGAGACCGACGGCTCGATCATCTGCCCCTCGGGCGTCAACGGCGTCGTCGGGATCAAGCCGACGGTCGGGCTCACGAGCCGCGCCGGCGTCATCCCGATCTCCGAGACGCAGGATACCATCGGGTCCTTCGGGCGCACGGTGGCCGACGCCGCCGCCGTCCTGGGTCCGCTGGTCGGCGTCGATCCGCGCGATCCGGCGACGCAGAAGAGCGCCGGCAAGTCCGAGACCGACTACACGAAGTTCCTCGATCCCCAAGGACTGCGGGGCGCGCGGATCGGCGTGCCGCGCGACGGCTACTTCGGCTACAGCGCCAAGGCCGACGCGGTCGTCAACCAGGCGATCGAGGCGATGCGCGGAGCGGGCGCGGTGATCGTCGATCCCGTCAAGATCCCGAACTTCGATCGTGCCGCGCTGACGGCCGCCGAGATCATCGTCCTGTTCTACGAGTTCAAGGCCGGCGTGAACGCGTATCTCGCCGAGACGACGGGCGCGCAGGTGCGGACGCTCGAGGACATCATCGAGTTCAACAAGCGCAACGCGGGCGCGAACCTGCCGTACTTCGGCCAGGAGCTGCTCGTCCGCGCGCAGGCGAAGGGCGGCCTGACCGAGCCGGAGTACCTCGAGGCGCTCGAGAAGTGCCGGCGGCTCGGCGGGCGGGAAGGCTTCGACGTGATCATGGACGGAGAGCGGCTCGACGCGCTGGTCGCGCCGACGACCACGCCGGCGTGGCCGGTGGACCTCGTGAACGGCGACCAGTTCCGCGGCAGCAGCGCGAAGAGCGCCGCGCTCGTCGGTTACCCGCTCATCAGCGTCCCGGCGGGCGCGGCGATGGGCCTGCCGGTGGGCGTCACGTTCATGGGCCGTGCCTGGAGCGAGCCGACGCTCGTGAAGCTCGCGTTCGGATTCGAGCAGGCGACGAAGGCGCGGCGCGCGCCGAGGTACCCGGTGACGAACCCGTGGGCCTGAGAACCGAGGTGGAGGGATGGCGATGAGACTCCAGGGAAAGGTCGCGCTGGTCACGGGTGGCGCCAGCGGCATGGGCGCCGCCGAGGCGAAGCTCTTCGCGAAGGAAGGCGCCTCGGTGGTCGTCGCCGATGTGCTCGACGCCGAGGGCAAGAAGGTGGTGGACGACATCACGAGCGCCAAGGGGCGCGCGCGGTACGTCCACCTCGACGTCACGCGCGAGGCGGAGTGGCAGGGCGCGGTCGCCGCCGCGATCGAGGCGTTCGGCAAGCTGGACGTCCTCGTCAACAACGCGGGCATCAGCGGCGGGATCGAGCGCGACATCATGAGCACGACCGCCTGGGACCGGCTCATGGACGTCAACGCCAAGGGCGTGTTCCTCGGGATGAAGCACGCGATCCCGGCGATGCAGAAGGCCGGCGCCGGCTCGATCGTCAACATCTCGTCCATCTCGGGCATCACGGGCCAGGCCATGGTTCACATGGGCTACAACGCCTCCAAGGGCGCCGTGCGCGTGATGACGAAGTCGGCGGCGGTTCAGCACGCGACCGAGGGAATCCGCGTCAACTCGGTTCATCCCGGCGTCATGCCGCCGATGCTGACGTCGAACCGCACCACGGAGGCGCAGGCGCGCCTGCTGAAAGGCGTGCCGATGAAGCGCGAGGGACGCCTCGAGGAAGTCGCGCACGCCGTGCTCTTCCTCGCGTCGGACGAGGCCTCGTACATCACCGGCGCGGAGCTCGCCGTCGACGGCGGCTACCTCGCGATGTAGGCTCCGGTTCTCGTCAGCCGCCGAACTCCGCGCGCAGCAGTTCCGCGGCCGCCACCATCGCCTTCAGCTTGCCGAACGCGGTCTCGCGCGGCAGATATTTCATTCCACAATCCGGCGCGAGGATCACTCGCTCGGGCGGCACGTAGGGCAGGGCTCGCCTGATCCGCTGGGCGATCGTCTGGGGCGACTCGACGACCGGATCGTTCAGGTCGAGGCAGCCCACCATGATCGTCTTTCCCTCGAGCGTCGCGAGGACCGAGCAGTCGAGCCGCGCCTGCGCCGTCTCGATGGAGACCTGCGCGACGGCGCACCCGGCCAGCTCGGGCAGGAAGGAGTAGCCCGACGGCCGCTGGTGGATGATCGCGGCGTAGCCGAAGCAGATGTGCACCGCCGTCGTGCCGGTGACGCCCTCGAGCGCGCGGTTGAGCGCCCGGAGCCCGAACTGCCGCGCCTTCTCGGGCCGCGCCTGCATGTACGGCTCGTCGATCTGCACGACGTCGGCGCCGGCGGTGAACAGATCACGTATCTCCGCGTTCACCGCGTCGGCGTAGTCCATCGCGGCCGCCTCCTCGCTCGGGTAATAGTCGTTCTGCGCCTGCTGCGACATCGTGAACGGGCCCGGCACCGTCGTCTTGATCGGCCGGCTCGTGTGGGCGCGCAGGAAGCGCACGTCCTCGACCTGCACCGGGTGCTTGCGGCGGACCGGTCCGACGATGCGCGGGACGGGATTGGCATGGCCCGAGCGGTCCAGCGCGGTGCCGGGATTGTCGATGTCCACGCCCTCGAGCGCGGTGGCGAAGCGGTTCGAGTAGCTCTCGCGCCGGATCTCGCCGTCGGTGATGATGTCGAGCCCCGCGTCCTCCTGGGCGCGGATCGCCAGCCGCGTCGCGTCGTCCTGCGCCTCGCGCAGCGCCGGCTCGGGAACGCGCCAGAGCTCGCGCGCGCGCACGCGCGGCGGGAAGCGGCCCGCGAGTCTCTCGCGGTCGATCAGCCACTCGGGCTGCGGGTAGCTGCCGACGAGCGTGGTCGGGAAGCGCACGCGGCGAGCATACCGCGACGCCGAGTGGTTTCGCGACGGCGCGGGTTCAGCCGCGACGCGCCTGTCGATCGTTGCGCTCCTGGCCCGGAGCGCGTCCCTGCCGCGGCTCGCGCTCCCGCCGCTGTCCGCCATCCTGTCTGGGCGCGACCTGGATGGCAGGAGCGACACGGCCTGGAGCCGGGGGCCGCACGGTTTCCTGGCGAGTCGCGGGAGCCGGCGCCGCGGTGACCGCGGGACGCTCGGCCTGCCGCGCCGGCGGTGCTTCGTGCCGCACCGACGGGGTGTCGCGACGCTCCCGGACTGCCGGCGCGGTCTGGATCGGCGGCGCCGTCCCAACCTGACGCTCCGGTCGCGCGGTGTCCGGCAGGGGAGTGGCCTGCGTCGGAGCGACACGGCCGGCCGGCGACGCGGTCTGCCGATCGCCCCGACGATCGTCGTCGCGCGCGCGCACGGGCCCGGGCTGACGGCGCTCTGCCTCGCGCCCCTGGGGCTCGCGCTGCTCCGGGATGACGATCGCAGGACGGCCGCCGCCCGGCGCCACGGGTGCGGGCGTGGTCGCCCGACTGAACGGCATGTTCGTCCTCGGCGCGACGGTGGGTGACGTCCGAGTCGGCTGCCGCCCCGGCTCGCGCAGCGCCGGAGCCACCGAGACGGGCCGTGCGTCGAGCGCGCCCCGGACCGGCGTCAGCTGACGCACCTCGGCCGATGTAAATCGCTGCGGCCGCTCGTGACCGCGCGCGAAGCGGTCCGCCGGCACGCCGACGACCGCGTCGGTCACGTGGACGTGTCTGTACACGGTGATGCTCGTCACGTTGACGGTGGTGCGATTCACGACGACGTTGTCGACGACGCGCGGTCCGCCCCAGCCGCGCCACGTCGTGACACCGATGAATCCGGCGCGACCCCACCATGGAATGACCGGCTCGCCCCACCCGAGCGGCGCCCAGCAGAGCGGCCGGCTCACGCCGACGCTCACGCTCGCGCCGCCGAGGAAGACGACGAGGGCCGGCGAGTACGCGGGCCGCACGATGATCGGACCCGGCGCCCACGCCCAGGAGCTACCGACGAACACCCAGCGGCCGTAGTGGTACGGCGCCCAGCCCCACGGCGCGTCGTCGAGCCACGTCCAGCCGAAGCGCGGATCGTGGATCCAGCGTCCGGTGCTGTAGGGCACCCAGCCCGTCGGCGTGCTCGTCGGCACCCAGACGGCGCCGTAGGTGTCGACCGTGCGCCAGCGGCCGTACTGATCGAGCGCGTCGGCGCCGTAGACGCCCGGGCCGACGTAGCGAGCGCTCGCGGCCCCGAGGAGGGCATCGGTGCGCGCGTAGTTCCAGCGATCCCACGCGCCGAGCGGAGGCGCGGCGCCGACCCACACGCGCGGCGCGTCCACACCCGCGATCACGACCTGCTGATCGGCGGCGACCGGTGTCGTCGCCCCGCCCACCGGCGTCAGCGTGGCGCTGCCGCCGCCGTACGTCGCGAACGCGGTCGAGTCGGCCGCGACCTGGACGTGGTAGTAGCCTGCGCGAGCGACCGCGATCACGGCGTTCGGCGTCTCGAGCTCGACGGTCTGCCCGGGCGCCAGCTCGCGAAAGTCGAGCGCGGCGTGACCCGCCGTCACGCGGAGCCGGAGGACGTCGGGCTCTTGGCCGTCGAGACCGATCTGGGTGCTCTCGGCGGCGCGCACGAAGGCGCGCGGCCCGATCTGGACCTCGACGTTGCCGCCGGCACCCGTGGCGAGCGCGTCACCGGGCGCCAGGGGGGTGTTGAGCATCGTCGGAGCCCAGGCCTCGGCGCCCGGACGCCAGAACGCGACCTCACCATTGATATAGCTCACGCGGGCGGGCGTGGCCTCGGGCGACGGCGTCGCGGCTCCGAGCGGGGCGGGCGGCGCGCCGGGCGGAGGCGGGGGTGGATCGGCCGGGCCGGCGAAGCCGGAGCTGCTCGCGAATAGGATCAGCGCGAGAAACGTCGCGACGATCTGCCGTGCGCTCATGGCCACCCTCCTGCCCGGTTGGACGGAGCGGGCCGGCGGAACATTTTCGGGAATCCGACGAAATAAGAGGAGGGCTCGGCGCGTCACCCAGGCAAGGAGGGCCGACCATGAGACTGCTCGGGATCGCGCTGAGCGCGTTGCTGCTTGCCGGGTGCGCGGTGGTCCCGCTCGCTCCCGTCATGTACGTTCCGGAGCCGGCGGTGAAGGTGAGAGTGCACTACGGGCGGCCCGGCTACACGCACACCGGCTATCACTACGGCAACCACCACCGCCACCGGTGATCCGCGTCCGGGTTCGCCCTCGACCCGCGGGTCAGGCTCGGCTGGCTAGAACGGCCAGCCGAGCCACTCGCACACGCCGCGTCCCATCACCCACTCGAGGTCCTCGCCCTTGAGCCAGGGCAGATGCTCGGTGAAGAGCGTGATGCACTCGTAGTAGGTGCACGGCATGCGCGTGAGGTCGGTGCCCCAGAACACCCGGCGGGGGCCGAAGGCGTCCACGAGCGTGCGAACGTGGGAATGCAGGTCGCGGAACGGATAGCGCTCCGCCGAGAGCGACGGCATCCCGGACGCCTTCACGGCGATGTTCTTGTGCCTGGCGAGCGCGCACACGTTCGGGAGATCCTCGAACACCTTCGGCGCTTTGCCGCGCACGCTGATCCCCACGTGGTCGATCACCAGCCTGAGGCCGGGATGCTTTTCCGCGATCCGGTCGAGGTGGTCGAGGGCGCCCGGCACGAGCACCATCAGCGGAATGCCGGCTTTCTCCGCCGCCGGCCAGAGCCAGTCGGCCGTGCCGTCGGTGAGGAAGTGGCGATAGTGCTCGTTGTGGAACGTGAGGCGCATGCCGAGCATGCCGGGCTGCTTGCGCCAGTCGGCGACGAGCGCGCGGCTCTCGGGATTCTGCAGCGCGAGGCGCCCCATGACGGCGAAGCGGTCGGGGTAGGCGCGCGCCGCCTCGAGCGCCGCGTCGTTGCGGTCGCCCTCCCACGAGGGCGGCACGATCACGACGCGCCGCACACCCGCCAGGTCCATCTGGAAGAGCAGGGTCTCCTTGACGATCGGGTAGGGCTTCTGCGCCTCCTGCGCGCGCCCGGGCGGCCACGTCCGGTCCGGCGACTCCGCGGCCCAGAGGTGCACCTGGGAGTCGACGATGTTCATAAGCGGGACCCGGCTCGGGACGGGGCGGGCTCGCCGACGTCCGCGATGTCGAGCGTCGTGACGCGCCGGAGCTCGCGGCGGTACTTGGTGTCCTCGAACGGTTTCGCGCGGTGCATCGTGGCGCGGTTGTCCCAGATGACGAGGTCGCCGAGGCGCCACGCGTGGCGGTAGACGAACTCCCGCTGGGTCGCGTGCTCGATCAGGTCGCGCAGCAGGAGGCGGCCCTCCGGGACCGGCCAGTCGATAATGCGCGACGCGTGCGAGGCGACGTAGAGCGACCGGCGGTTCGAGCGCGGGATCGTGCGGACGAGGGGATGGATCGCGCCCTTCAGCTGCTCGGCCTCGTCGCCGGAGAACTCGAAGCCGAGCGTCTGCCGCGAGTGCGCGATCGAGTGGTGGACGCGCAGTCCCTCGAGCGCCGCCTTCGTCTCCGCCGGCAGCGCGTTGTACGCGGCGCGCGTGTCGGCGAACTCCGTGTCCGCCCCGGCGGGCGGGATGACCCGCGCGTGGAGCATCGAGTAGCGGCCCGGCGGGTCCACGAACGAGGCGTCGGTGTGCCAGAGGCGGTTGCCGAGCGCGTAGGCGCGGCGGCGATCGCCTTGCTGCATGATGTCGCCGTCGGCGCCGAGGTTCGAGATGTCGGAGAGAGCCTCGTTGCCAAGCCGGTTCTTGCCGATCGCGCGCGACCCCGTCCGCTCGTGGAGCGCGCCGTCGAGCCGTTGCGCGAACGCGAGCTGGTCGTCGTCGGTGAACGCCTGGTCGTGGAAGACGAGGATCGCATGCTCGTCCATCCCCGCCCGGATCGCCGCGAGCGTGTCGGCGTCGTGCACCGCGCGGAGATCGACCGGGCTCGCCTCGCCGAAGAAGTGCGGGTGGAGCTTCTTGAAGGTGAGGCCCATCACCGGACCTGCTTCGCGACGTACTCGATGATCCGCTCGATCGCCCGCGCCGCGGCCGGCGACCCCGGGTTCCGCGTGACGAACCCCTCCGCTTCGCCCTCGAACAGCTCGAGCTCGACCTGACCGCCCGCCTTTCGGTACTGCGTGACGAAGCGGTCGAGGTCCGGACGGGGATGGGCGATGTCCTTGGTGCCCTGTAAGTAAAGCACCGGTGGCGTCTCGACCCGCTCGCCGCGCTCGAGGGCGAGCACGGGATTGCCCTCGGCCATGGCCTCTTCCGTCTTCCAGTACTGGTCGTGGCCGGGCATGACGCGGTCCACGAGCTCCGGGTACGGCGTGCCGCCCTCCTTCAGCTTCTTGACGTAGCGATACCGCGCGAGCGGGTCGATGACCGGCCAGCAGAGGATCATGCAGCGGAGCGACGCGTCGACGTCCGGCGCGCCGGCGGGGAGCGGCACCGCCGCGTAGCGCGGATCGCGCGGCCGCATGCCGACCAGCATGCCCAGGTGACCGCCGCTCGAGATGCCCATGGCGCCGACGAGGTCGGGGCGGCTGCCGAGGTCCCTGGCGCGCGCCTTGAGCCAGCGGACCGCATAGTTGATGTCGGCCACCGAGCCCGGGTACGACGCCTCGGGCGGCATGCGGAAGTCGAGCGCCGCGACGACGACGCCGCTCTTCGCGAGCGGCTCGTTGATGACGGTGTCGTTCAGACGGTCGCCCCGGAACCAGGCGCCGCCGTGCAGGTCGACGATCATCGGGAAGGGCCCC